>JAZNOB010000065.1:0-34140 GCA_045580565.1 Ruminococcus sp. | reverse complement strand
TCAAACTGACCTCTGAACTGAGTTCCTGCTACAAGTGCAGTGAGGTCGAGAAGGTATACCTTTTTATCCTTCAGATTGAATGGAACATCTCCGGAATTGATGCGCTGAGCAATTCCCTCTGCAATTGCGGTTTTACCTACGCCTGGTTCACCGATAAGACAAGGATTATTCTTAGTGCGTCGTGAAAGTATCTGTACGACACGTGCGATTTCCCTGTCTCTGCCGATTATATCATCAAGCTTCCCCTCGGCTGCACGCTCGCTGAGATTGGTACAGTAATTGCCGAGGAATTTAAGCTCTTTTCTGCGCTTTTTCTTATCATCACCCTTAGAACGTTCACCCTTATTCTTACCGAAAAGAGCTTCGAGGGGATTTTCAGGCAGTGAGCCGTCATCCTCCATTTCAGAGGGAAGTTCACTGTTCTGGGATGCGTATTCTTCACCCTGTTTTCTGATCTTATCCTCCATATCCTGCATCATTTCCTGCAGGAACTCAGGCATCACGTTACTGCCGCCCATTTCAAAGCTGTCACCATCCATAATATCCATCATCTGATCAGATATCTGTTCCAGCTCCTCATCGGTTATGCCCATCTTCTTCATATAATCAGAAACCTGCGGTATATTCAGCTGCTTAGCGCATACCATGCACAAGCCTTCATTTTTTCGCTCTGTTCCCTGCACTGAAGTAATGAATACAACTGCAGGACGTTTCTTGCATCTGCTGCACTTTATCATAAAAAATCACCTTTCTGTATATTACAATATATCTGCAAAGATATTATAGAGTTTACCGAAAATCATGGTTTTATCAACCGTCTCCATGCTGAAGAACGGATACGAGCCGTCATCCATTGATATGATGCACTGGACAAGCAGCACAACAAGGCAAATATATATACACGCCTTTACTGCTCCGATAGTACCTCCTATTACTGAACCTAATGCGCCGTAATCGCCGCCGGGTATTGCTGCTGTAAACATACGCAGAAGCATTGACAGCAGGAATGATATAACCACAAAGGAAAGCATTCTCAGAAAAGGAAGTATCACCGGCTTTACATAGGTTTCTTCAATGCCTGCGGCTGCTTCTGAGTTATCATTTCTTAGGAGAGATGCTGTTGTATCTGCGATGGTTTCCAGGGTATTATCTGAATCAGAATCCTTCACAGCGTCAACTGCCCACTCAGGAAGCATATCTCCATGTTCAACAGCAGCCGACTGAAGCGCTTTACCAAGCTCTGATTCCAGAGCGTCTGCATCAAGGCCAATCATGCCGGCAGCCTGTTCGATCGCAGCATCATTACGGCTGAAATCCTCTATCATATCAGCAAGTTCATCGTTCTCATAGGGAAGATATATCCCCTGCCCCTCAAGAGCTGCTCTCATATTGCCGGCTAAATCTGCATCGTCCAGCTTTTCCTCTACGATGCCCTGACAGGTATCCTGAAAAAAGCCTGCATACAGTGCTTCAGAAACCGGCACTGAAAGAAGCAGTGCAGCTATAAGAGAAGCCGCACTGACTATAAAGCCTCCAAGTGCTCTGCGTGCACCGCCGGATGCTCCGTTCCATATACAAAGTACACCTATTGCTATTACAACAAGGTCATATAACCACCACTGTGATACGCCCATAACACACCTTACTCATCAAAATTTACACGGTCGATCTGATCATAACTCATAAGGAACAGATAGTCGCTCTGCTTTATAAATCTTTCATAAGCATAATCGAGAGCTACAGTCGCTGTCGCTTTACCCTCGTATGAATATGCCACAACATTATCGCTGCTGAGAAGATATACCGAATTTCCATCTGTCTGAACGTGTGAAGACGACTGGTTTACAGTTACGATAACAGGAGATTCCGCAGACTCATTGAAGAGAATGAGATTAGTCTCACGTGTCTCATCACTGCGGATAAGTACTGCTGCCCTTCCGCTTTTCACATCATAACTCAGAAGCTCACCGGTATATGTGTACATAGATTCAAGCTGACCCTTGGTGTTATAATATGCACAAAGGCTGTCACCTACTATACATATTCTGCCGTCACCAGTAAATGATGATTCAAGCGTAAGAGTAGACAGTGCAGGAGCATCCCACAGAGTCTCCTCCTTTTCAAATTCGATGCGGCGCAGAACAGAGGATATCTCGCCTTCTTCCGCATTCATCTGAATGAAAACACATCCCATGTCATCATTGTCAAAGCTGATTTCATTTACACGCTCCACGCAGTTACGAGTATAGACCTTCTTACCAGTCTCATCATAAATATAGAGTGAGCAGCTGTATGTACTTGATTCAGTAATAAGTGCCGTATATCCGCCGCTGCTTATTGCACCGGTTATAATAAGATCTTCGGCTTCCTTTTCAAACACCATGCCGTCAAGCTTGTCAACTCTGAAGCTGTTGCCGCTGTTTTCAAAGCACAGTGCATACTCACCATTTGTTTTCATAACAGCCTTTGTATAAGGGATCTGACGGGTATCCTTATTTTCGCCCTGATCAGAGTAGAAATACATATAGGAATTATTCAGTATAACCAGATGGTCTTCAAGGATATGAGTCTGATAGTCCCCGTTTCCTGATACAGTAAGCGGAAAATTCCCCTCAGCAAGCACACCGTCATTCTGTCTTATAGAATCTATCTTGTTCTCCATTCCGGAAAGCCAGTTTCCACGTTCCATATACAGAAAAACACAGAAAGCAGCTATCAGTATCAGTATCAAAAAACGGAAGATACTTCTCTGCGTCTTTTTTCTTTTTCTTTTATCAATAGCATCTACTTTACCTTTACTCATTCAAACCTGCACTCTGCTGTAGAATGCCCGCTCCTTTCCGTATACTATTATATATTGTCGTAATACAATTCACGAAGGTACAGACCATGGGGCAGCGCAGTTCTGCCTGCAAGCCTGCGGTCTCTTGCGTCCATTATTCTCTGCAGATCGCTTACAGCTATTCTGCCCTCATTTATATCCAGCAGTGTTCCCACCAGAATCCTAACCATATTATACAGGAAACCATCACCTTTTACAAGTATTCTGACATCACTTCCCTGCATTTCTATCTGAAAGCTGTAAATTGTGCGTGTAGTATCAAGTTTTTTTGAGCAATCTGCACAGAAACTGCCAAAATCATGAGTGCCTACAAAAAACTCAGCCGCCTCTCTCATAAGCTCAATATTCAGCGGTCTGCGATAATGCAGCGCAAGATCGGTGGCGAAGGGATTCTTTGACTCGCTGTTGTGTATCCTGTAGAGATAAGTCTTTCCCTTGCAGCTGAAGCGTGCGTGAAAATCCTCCGGCACCTCCTCGCAGCTGAGAACTGAAATGTCATCAGGCAGATAACCATTGATTCCACGGACGAAATTCCTAAGAGGAATCTGGTTCTCAGTCTGGAATGTAAAACAGAACATCTCCGCATGGACGCCGGTATCTGTTCTTGAACAGCCGTGGATAGTTGTGGGCGTATTCAGTATCTTTGATACTGCACCCTCTACGACCTCCTGAACAGTAAGAGCATTCTTCTGGCGCTGATATCCGTGATATTTCGTGCCACGAAATGCCATTATAACTTTAAGGTTCCTCATGACGAGCCTCCTTCTTTTGTCTTACAATATTTTTTCTTTTGCGGAAATTCTCCGTATAAAGCACCGCACACCATAAAACTACGCCCAGTCCGGTTGCACCAGCACCTATGACAGTTCCCTGAGGGATATAGCGAAGCTTTATTGTATGATTGCCAGATGAGACCGGCACTGCAAGCATTGCGCCGCCTACTGTAGAAGTCTCAGTCTTTTTGCCGTCAACATACGCAGTCCAGCCATTTTCCTGAGGAATAGAGAAATAGCATACTCCATCCTCAGAAGCAGTTACAGTTCCCTCAAGACCCGTATCAGAAAATTCCTCAAGCTGTACGCTGCCGGCTTTCAGAATCTCATAGCCCTTTTCGAGAACCTCTGTATTGAGCTTGTATACATATACCCTTACCTCGCCTCTTGTTACTGAGTTGTCGGTTATCTCTGCACATACCGAGGTTTTCACGCCGGCATCACAAGTGCCTATTGGAGCAATAAACCCCTGCTGCTTCGTGACACTGTAGGAGCCGAACTGCACGTCATCCTGAAGAATATTCACGCTGCTCACACCGTCTGCCCAGAAATAGGCATAGAGAACAGAATCCTCATCGGGAATGAAATTGAACTTGAAAGAATGTCTGTCAGCACTCTCATCTATCGAAAACCTGTAGCATCCGTAGCGGCTTTTATATACGCCGTTTGCACCGTTCATTCCAGTGTGACCTGAATGTGTTACATCAATGGATGTGAACAAAGGCTCTGAGATGCCTGTAGCCTTAGCAAACAGTGCATTCTGAGCTTCAAAGGGCTGTGAATGATCCTCACCATTATAAGACAGTATATCCTCATCAGTTATAAAGCCTATTGGCAGTGTAAAATTATTCTCGTAGGCAAGAATTGAACCGGAGCTTGCAATTTCATTCATCGCAAAGGTCTCCATAATCTCTCCGGTACGGGATATGATATATTTTACCCCTGTAAACATATTGGTAACAGGTGAGGAAAGAGCGTAATAATACCTGTTTCCTGCTTCTGAGCCGGGAAGTCCGAGAGTGCGCAGATATGTTGTAACGCTCCTGTTCGCCATAGATGAAAACTGTGATACGCCGTTATAGGAGTATAACGCCGGATCGTTAAGGGAGTACCAAGTGGATATCTCAGTGCGCCAGAACAAATCGTCGTCACGCTCATCTATTTCATCAAGAAGCTGCTGAATCTCGGCGTTTTTTGTGGGATAACTGTCATGATCTGATGTACCCACAGCCTGTGTTCCGGTGCGTGCCTGCATGAACATTTCAAAAAGCAGACCTATGGTGACTGCTCCGCACATTACAGCAGGCTTTAAAATGCGTCTCTGGTAAAGGAAGATCACCACCACATAGAACATGGACATTGCAAAACTCAGCCACATCGCTCTTGTCTGAGCGTCATCTCTATCAGAAAACCATGTCACAGCAAAAGCACCGACAGCAATCGCTGTCATTGCAAGCACATCAAGGAGTCTCACCTTTCCTGCGAGTATCAGGTCAAACACCCTGTACGCCATCACTACAAGAACAAACGAAAACAGAAAAGAGAATCTGTAGGGCAGCATATTGGTGAAATGGAAACCGTGCCATATATAGTTGAGTATATTCATGTTACAGCTTATGAGAATAAATGCAAGTACCAGAATTGACGCTATCTTCTCACGTATGCGTATCTTTCCGGATACAAGATACATACCGATAAATACCACACATATTATCCCGCAGTACAGGTTAGGAAGTCCCTCCTTGACTGTCGGCTCTCTGAATGCGGTCATATTGGCAAGTATATCAAGCCAGTTTTCATACCAGCTGATATTCTCAGGAAAGTTGTTGTCCGCACTGTTTGTAAGCTGTAATGCAAAATATGCCGGAAGAAGCATGAATGCACTGAGTGCAAGTCCCAGAGCAGCTGCTCCAAGCATACGAAAGCCTGAGAGGATAAATCTCTTAAAGCCTGTGCTTTCAAAAAGGCATATGCAGAAAAATGCTATTACTGCAAATATACAGATAAAAAGTCCTATATAATAATTGGATAAAAGAGCAAGTGCAAAGGATGCGGAGAAAAGTGCCAGCTTCTTCTCACGGACAAGCTTTACTGCTCCAAGAATAACCAGAGGCAGGAGTGCCACTGTATCTATCCAGATCGTATTCCAGTAATAGCCCATAATATAGCTGCAAAGAGCATAAAGCGTTCCGAAGCAGCATATGGATACATCATTCCTGCGGAAAACATATTTCAGAAGCATTCCTGTAAAAAGTCCTGCAAAGCCTATTTTCAGCATGAGAATAAAGGTCATTGCCTCTCGAAGGAAAGCTTCAGGCACCAGTATAGTCAGCAGATTGAGTGGACTTGCAGCATAATATGCCATCATCGCAAGGAAATTTGAGCCCATTCCTGATTCCCATGTGTATAGCAGCGAGGAGGAAATATCCTGAAGCTTGCCGTGGAGGATATTTGCAAAGGGATAGTACTGATGCCAGAAGTCTGTAACCAGTATCTGACCGCTTCCGAAGGGGTACACACCCTGAAATATCCAGCCAATAAGCACAAGCACGCAGGGGACAAAAAAAGATAAAAGCAGATAGAGCCTCGTATCTGCCTTTTTTATATCAGTAAGAACCGGCGCAGCATCATCCGCCCTTTCAGGCTCTGATACAGGCTGATTTGAAAATATATTTTCAGATTCCATAAATCTATCTCCTGTCAGAAAATAACAGAAACAGCTATAGCAAGTCCCAGCATTACTGCTGTAAAGCTGAACGCTGCCCAGTCGCATACCTGCGCCTTCATCTGCTTCATCTTTGTTCGTCCGACGTCGCCTCTGTAGCAGCGGCATTCCATTGCTGTTGCAAGCTCCTCAGCCCTTCTGAATGCAGATACAAACAGAGGTATCAGCACTGGCACAAGAGCCTTTGCCTTATCGGCAAATTTGCCCGAATCAAAGCTTGCACCTCTCGCCTTCTGTGCTGCGATTATTTTGTCTGTCTCCTCCATGAGTGTGGGGATGAATCTCAGAGCAATCGTCATCATCATTGCAAAGGAGTGCACAGGAAAATGCAGCTTTTTCAAAGGCGATAAAAGCCTTTCTATTGCGTCAGTAAGCTGTATTGGAGAAGTAGTATAGGTCAGCAGAGATGAACCTATGATGAGGAAAATAATGCGCACTACCATTCGTACTGCGGTAAGCACGCCATCCTCCGTAAGCTTGAAGAATCCAAGCTGAAGGTATACATCGCCGTCTGTAATAAACAGTATATCAAGTATAACAGTCACTAAAAGAATGGGGATTATGGGCTTTAGACTTTTCCAGAAAAGCTTTACAGAAAGCCTTGAAAGAGCTATAGCAATTATACAGTATACTATACCGAATGAGAGTGAATACAGTGCATCGCCCATAAACAGCATCACAATATACATAAGTGTGAGTACTATTTTAAAGCGTGGATCAAGGCGATGAAGAAAGCTGTTTCCGGGGAAGTACTGTCCTATGGTAATATCTTTAAGCATCAGCCCCACCTGCCCTTCTGTTTCTGTAGTAATCAATAATCTGACGGCAGGCTTCCTTTACAGTATAGATATTATCCTCAAGCTGTATGCCTCTTTTACGAAGCTCGCTGCATATCCTTGTTATCTGCGGAACTGAAAGACCAATAGCTTCAAGCTCCTCTGATCGGCTGAATACTGAAGCTGTATCATCATAGCAGAAAACGCTTCCCTTGCTCATCACAAGTATCTTCTCGGCGCATTTTGCTATATCCTCCATACTGTGAGTAACAAAAAGTATGGTGCAGCCGGTCTTTTTATGATAACCCCTGATCTCTCTGAGAATATCCTCCCTGCCCATGGGGTCGAGTCCTGCTGTAGGCTCATCGAGAATAAGCACACGGGGACGAAGCGCCATTACGCCTGCGATTGCAGCTCTGCGCTTCTGACCGCCCGATAAAGCAAAGGGCGACTGGGAAAGTTGGTCCTCTGTAAGTCCTGCAAACTGAGCAGCCTCCATGACACGTTCTTTGATCTCAGTTTCAGATAGTCCCATGTTCGTGGGACCGTAAGCTATATCCTTGTATACAGTATCCTCAAAAAGCTGATACTCAGGATACTGGAATACAAGTCCTACCTGAAAGCGTACATCACGAAGCTTTGATTTATCCGCCCATATATCCTGACCATCAAGATATACTGTACCGGATGACGGACGCAGAAGTCCGTTGAAATGCTGCATAAGCGTTGACTTACCTGAACCGGTAGAGCCTATTACCCCTACAAATGCACCCTCTTCTATCTCCAGATCAACATGATCAACAGCCGTAGTCTCAAACGGCGTTCCCTCACTATACTGATATGTCAGTTCCTCTGTACGTAAAATTGCCACAGCATACTCCTCTTATTCAAAAAGTCTCATTACAGCTTCCACACAGGAAGCCTCGTCAATTGCATTTATCTCCGCAGGCAGACCTGCATTTTTCAGCTCCCACAAAAGCTCCGACGCCTGAGGTACATCAAGTCCAACTGCCTGTAAAAGCTCCGGCTTTGTGAAAACACTTTCCGGTGTATTATCTATTATAATTCTGCCTTCGTCCATCACAACTACACGCTCAGCCTGCACAGCTTCGTCCATGTAGTGGGTGATAAGAATTATTGTGATACCGTATTCCTTATTGAGCAGCTTTATGGTTTCCATAACCTCACGCCTGCCTTTAGGGTCGAGCATAGCTGTAGGTTCATCAAGTATGATACAGTCCGGACGCATTGCGATAATGCCGGCAATCGCCACTCTCTGCTTCTGTCCGCCGGAAAGCTGTGACGGCGCATGAAGCCTGTATTCATACATATCAACAGAACGAAGAGCGTCGTCTACTCTTTTTCTTATTTCCTGAGGCTCAATTCCAAGGTTCTCAGGACCGAATGCCACGTCCTCCTCAACTATAGTAGCTACTATCTGGTTGTCAGGATTCTGGAAAACCATTCCCACATGACGGCGTATATCAAATACAAGGTCATCATCTCTTGTATCCATTCCCTCAGCGAAAACCGCCCCCTCTGACGGCACAAGAATGCCGTTCATGAGCCTTGCAAGAGTTGACTTGCCGGAACCGTTGTGACCCAGTATTGCTGTAAATGAGCCTTTTTCTATTTCAAGAGAGACACCCTTCAGCACATCGTCTGATGTTCTGTTTCCCTCCTCGTCTGTATAATGAAACCAGACGTTCTGTACATCTATCTGCTTGCTCATAGGCATCCTTTCTTATTTACTCTGCCAGATCGCAGTATTTCCGCAAGGCAGAACCATTCTGCTTCTTTCAACAGGCAGACCTATCTCATCAAATGTTACGCTTCCTCCAAAGCTCTTCTGCATTACACTTCCGAGTATGTAGCCCATAACAGAGGGTGAAAGACCCGTAGTGTAGCTGTTTATCAGGAAAAACAGCGGTTCATCACTGAGAACGCCCTTGCACAGCTTCACAAGGTCGTATATGCAGTCCTCAAGCTTCCACACCTCGCCGCCGGGACCTCTGCCATAGCTTGGCGGATCCATGATGATGGCATCGTACTTTCTTCCTCTGCGGATCTCTCTTGCCACGAATTTCTCACAATCATCAACGATCCAGCGTATAGGCTTATCAGTCATGCCAGAAAGTGCGGCATTTTCTCTTGCCCACTGCACCATACCCTTGGATGCGTCAACATGACACACAGACGCTCCTGCTCTTGCACAGGCAAGCGTAGCACCGCCTGTATACGCAAAAAGGTTCAGTACTGATATCGGTCTGCCGGCGTTTCTGATCTTTTCAGCCGCAAAATCCCAGTTTACAGCCTGCTCCGGAAAAAGTCCCGTATGCTTGAAACCTGTGGGAGAAATGCGGAATGTAAGGTCAAGGGGCTCATAATGCAGAGGCCATGACTCCGGCAGCTTCTTTTTGAATGTCCAACTGCCGCCGCCTGTTGATGAACGGCTGTAATGACCGTCAGCACGTTCCCACTCCGGTGCTTCCTTGGGTGTATGCCATATTATCTGAGGATCCGGACGGATAAGTGTAACGCCGTTCCATGCCTCTAATTTTTCCTGTGAGGAGGTATCGATAATACGATATTCCTTCCACTGGTTCGCTGCTCTCAAAATATTCGCTCCTTTTTCTTATCTGTTTACAAATGCCTCTATTTCGGCAGTAATTGTTCTGCACGCCTCTTCCATAAGAGCTGCATCCTTGCCCTCTACCATTACTCTGATAAGAGGTTCAGTTCCGCTTTCACGAACAAGGATACGACCATTATCGCCAAGCTTTGCTTCATATGAATCCATGCAGGACTTGACCTTTTCATCCTCACGCCATACGTTTCTGTGCTCCGGTTTGATGCGTACATTCAGCATAAGCTGCGGGAATGTTTCCATAACGCCTGCAAGCTCGCTCATCTTCTTTCCGGAAGCTACAAGAGTCTCAATAGTCTTTGCGCCAGACAGCTGACCGTCACCTGTTGTGGCATGGTCAAGGAAAATAATATGACCACTCTGCTCGCCGCCTACATTGTATCCCTTATCAAGCATTTCCTCAAGAACATATCTGTCGCCTACCTTTGTAGCAGCCGTTTCGATTCCCTCTCTTTTAGCGAAATGGAAGAAACCAAGATTTGTCATTACAGTAACAACAGCAGTATCCTTCTTCAGTGTACCCTTCTTCTTCATGGCACTTGCAGCTATTGCGATCAGCTTATCGCCGTCCACAAGATTTCCGTTTTCATCAACAGCAAGGCAGCGGTCAGCGTCGCCATCGAATGCAAGACCTGCGTCACAGCCATGCTCCTTCACATATGCCATAAGATTTTCCATGTGGGTAGAACCGCAGTTATCATTGATATTTGTGCCGTCCGGCTCTGCGCTGAGCATATCGACCTTTGCACCAAGCTTCTCGAAAAGCTTCTGCGCTGTGCCGGAAGCACTGCCGTTTGCACAATCAAGTGCAAGATATGTACCGCTGAAATCAGCGTCAATACAGCCTGCAATATAGTCAATATAATCATCAGCAGCTTCAGCATAGTCTGTGATTCTGCCGATATTTGTGTGGGACTTCAGCTCCATCTTTTCCGGAGTGTCCAGAATAAGCGCTTCGATTTCTTCTTCAATTGCATCAGGCAGCTTATAGCCTGTTGACGCAAAAAGCTTGATACCGTTGAACTCAACGCTGTTGTGGGATGCTGAGATCATAACACCTGCATCCGCACCCTTTGCACGGATAAGATATGCTACAGCTGGTGTAGGCACAACACCCAGCTTAACAGCATCAGCACCTACTGAGCAGATACCTGCGCAGAGTGCGGCTTCAAGTACGTCAGATGATATACGTGTATCCTTTCCGATAAAAATTCTCGGCTTCTTGTCTGTATTTTTAGTAAGAACCAGTGCAGCAGCTCTGCCTATCTGCATTGCCATTTCGCAGGTAAGCTCTGTTATTGCAACGCCTCTTGCGCCGTCAGTTCCGAATAATCTTCCCATAGTAAATTGCTCCTTTATATACGATTTTTTAGTTTATATCAGCGACATCTGACCCGGATCAGCAGCAGGCATACTGCCGCCTCTGTCCGGCTTTTTATATCCCAGATGCTCATAAGCAAGATCTGTTGCACATCTGCCTCTCGGTGTTCTTGCAAGAAATCCAAGCTGCATAAGATACGGCTCGCATACATCCTCAAGGGTAACAGTCTCCTCGCCCAGTGCTGAGGCAAGGGTTTCAAGTCCCACAGGACCTCCGCTGTAGCCCTTGATTATCATTTCAAGCATTCTTCTGTCACCGCTGTCAAGACCAAGATGGTCGATCTCCAGACGGTCGAGAGCTATCATAGCGATATCTTTTGTTATCTGACCGCTTCCCATTACATCGGCAAAGTCTCTTACACGCTTCAGCAGTCTGTTGGCAATACGAGGAGTGCCTCTTGCACGCTTTGCAATCTCCATCGCACCGTCAAGCTCACATGGAATCTCCAGTATTATCGCACTTCTGCGGACAATATCGCACAGCTGCTCCGGCGTATAAAGCTCCAGTCGCTGTACGATTCCGAATCTGTCACGGAGAGGGCTGGAAAGCTGTCCAGCTCTTGTAGTTGCGCCGACCAGCGTAAACGGATTCAGGTCAATACGCAGCGAACGTGCAGAGGGTCCCTTGCCCATGATAATATCAATTGCATGATCCTCCAGTGCCGGATAGAGTATCTCCTCTACCGCACGTGAAAGTCTGTGTATCTCGTCAATAAACAGCACATCTCCGGTCTGAAGATTAGTAAGCAGCGCTGCAAGATCGCCGGGCTTTTCAATAGCCGGACCTGTCGTAACTCTGAGATTCACACCCATTTCCCTTGCGATAATAGCAGAGAGAGTTGTCTTGCCAAGTCCCGGCGGGCCATACAGAAGAACATGGTCAAGTACATCGCCTCGCCGTTTAGCGGCTTCTATATATACAGCCATATTTTCCTTGACCTTATCCTGACCAATATATTCATGCAGAGTCTGAGGTCTGAGGGATATTTCAGCGTCCCTATCCTCCGGAATAGGCTCCGGCGTAACCATTCTCTGCTCAAAGGACATATCGCTTGTTTCGATCATCCTGTCACCTCCATTGTTTTCAGGCAGGTCTTACCTGCGGCTGCCTATCTGTCTGAGAGCTTCCTTTATCATTTCCTCAGAAGTCAAATGCTTATCCAGCTTTGCAAGAAGCGGCATGACCTCCTCCTGAGCATATCCGAGCACCATAAGTGCAGAGATCGCATCGCTTACCGCAGAATCCTCCTGATATACTGCACTTTCCGCAAGAGCACTCCAGTCTGAGCCCTTATTCTCCTTTGCGATCTTATCTTTAAGCTCCAGCACGATGCGCTGGGCAGTCTTTGCACCGATCCCCTTTGATTTCGTGAGAGTCTTGCTGTCACCGGAGGCTACCACCAGCGCAAACCTGTCGGATGTGAGATCTGAAAGTATCGCCAGTGCAGCCTTGGGGCCTACTCCGGAAACTGATGTGAGCATCTGGAAACAGTGAAGCTCCTGAAGAGTCGAAAAGCCGAAAAGCTCTGCAGCATCCTCACGCACAGAAAGATGTGTATATAGCATTACTTCGTCACCGATACTGCCTGTATCAGACAGGGTAACGTGAGTCGTTCTGCAGGCATAGCCCACTCCTCCGCATTCAACTACTGCCATCATGCCATCCTTAGCAATAAGCTTTCCTCTTACACTATAAATCATACTGTTCTTGTCGCCCTCTTTTCTGCCTCCTGAAATCTCATGCCAGTTGCTGAATGACCGTGGCATATGGCGATTGCCAGAGCGTCCGCTGCATCGTCAGGCTTAGGTATCTGTTCAAGACGCAGGATGCGTCTCGTCATATCCATAACCTGTCTTTTTTCAGCCTTACCATAGCCCACTACCGCCATCTTTACCTGCAGAGGCGTATATTCAAAAAGCGGAATCTTCCGCTGTGCAGCACATAGGATTATTACACCTCTTGCCTGTGCTACATCTATTACTGTTTTCTGATTGCTTGTAAAAAATAATCTTTCCAGCGCAATACAGTCAGGCTTCCAGCGGTCAATGAGAAAATCAAGATCGTCATATATCGCAGTCAGCCGGTCAGCAAAGACAGTCCCCGCCTCAGTTGTTATTGCACCATATTCAAGAGGCGCAAAGTTCATTCCGGCATAGTCTACCACACCGAAGCCGACTATAGCATAGCCCGGATCTATTCCCAGTATCCGCAAATTTCTTCCTCCTGATTCTGTATGTAAATTTGCACATATATTTTATTATACCACAAAAGGCGGCGCATTTTCAATAGCAATTCAAAAAAATATCTTGATTTCTGAAAAAAAAGTGGTATAATAGAAGAAAAAGCAAATGAGAGGACAAATATATGAATTTAAGTGATATACGCATCCAGATAGACCAGATAGACAGAGAGATCCTTGATCTGTTCCAGAAAAGAATGAACCTGTGCCGTGATGTGGCTGCATACAAAAAGGCTAATAATATGCAGATCTTTCAGGAATCACGTGAACAGCAGATACTGAACAAAATGGAATACCTTGCCGAGGATGATATGAAGTCCGGCGCAAAGGCGCTTTTTACTGTAATCATGGACATAAGCAAACAGCTCCAGACTCAGCTTATATCTGACAAGGAGAATCTCCCTGTATTCAATGAACCCAGTCTGAGCACCGCTGCCAAGGTGGGATGTCAGGGATGTCCCGGTGCTAACTCCGAGGCTGCCACTAAAATATTCTTTCCTGATAACGAGCCTCTCTACTATCCTTCCTTCCATCAGGTTTTTGAGGCTGTTGAGACAGGCGAGATAGAATACGGCGTACTTCCTATTTATAACAGCACTGCCGGCTCTGTTACACAGACCTACGATCTTATGGGTACATACAACTTCTTCATAACAGCTATGAATCAGGTTGAAGTGGCAAACTGCCTTGCTGTAAGAAAGGGCACTAAGATGGAGGATATCACTAAGGTGTATTCTCATCCTCAGGCACTTTCACAGTGTTCGGATTTCATAAAGAGACACAAGCTGAGAATCAAAGATTACGACAACACCGCAACAGCCGCAAGAATGGTTGCTGAGAGCAATGAGCCTATTGCCGCAATATGCTCCGAGAGATGCGCACATCTTACCGGACTTGAGATACTGGAAAACCGTATTTCAAACGTACTTCCCAATTACACAAGATTTATCTGCATCACCAAGGAGATCGAGGTTGCACCTGAGGCTGATGTAATTTCAGTTATGCTCACCCTGCCCAATGTTCCCGGTATCCTCAGCAAGCTCCTTATGAAGTTCTTCATCCAGAATATAGACCTTGTAAAAATCGAAAACCGTCCTATCTGCGACGGAAGCTTTGATGTTATGTTCTACATCGACTTCAAGGGAAATCTTCGTGACAGGAACACAGCTCTTTTCATAACCGAGCTTTGCAAGAGCTGCAAGGAATTCAAGCTGCTGGGTAATGCTGTTTCAATGTAAAATCGCTATACGCAAACAAAACGCAGGTGTCTTATGACACCTGCGTTACTTTTAATTCATCTGCCGGCTCTTCATCCGCAGACCTTTCATCAGTCTCGGTTTCATACTTTCTCATAGCACGTATGGTTGCCATACGCATAGCAAGAGCTGTAACTGTGAGAATAACGATTCCTCCGCCGATCATCCAGCCGAGAACGGCATAGCTCGCACCGAAAATATCGTCATAGGGCACAAATGCTGCTATGATATAATCCTCATACTTATGATAGCGGATCATAACGCTTTCACCGGAAAGTCCAGCGTCAAACTTACTCTTGTTTCTGCGGAAAAGTTCCTTACTGAGAGAGCATTCCGTACCAATTTTGCTGCGGTCTGTATGGCTTACATATGTAAAGCTTTCGTGGTCAATAAGAACAGTATCGCCGTCGGTATACAAAGGAAAATTCCTTGCAACAGATGAAACAGAGGAATCCTCTACAAGGCTCATAAGAGGCTGTGCGTCATATGTTATCTGAAGCAGATACCCCTTGTCAGCAAGCTGTGCAGCAGCAGCAACATAGGGCTTGCGCTCATCCTCATACAGGACAGCATTGCTATAGTTGGTGTCCTTGATATGTTCAAGGAACTCCTGAGCGATGGAGACATTGCTTCCATAAGTTGCTGTGGTAGCAACTACACTGCCGTCATGAGAGAATACACTTACTTCCTCAGCGTCAACAGCAACACGTATTTCTTCAAGCACAGACTCGTTTTCGCTCAGAGCCTCAGCATCAGTGATCATAACGGAAACCACACTTGTTTTAGTACGGTATTCGTCGATAAATTCTTTCTTTACACGCTCGCCGGTTTCTGTTCCCTGCTCAAGATACGCAGTAATGGCATTGACGTTTGTATCGATCTGCCTTACAACATCGTTTCTGTCAAGTACACTTACAGCGTACACTGAAAGCGCACATATAACAATATAGGCAATAACCATTGTACAGAATACAAATTTATACGCACCAAGCAGCACAGCTTTGTCACGGGCAGCCTCGGTATTCTTCTCAGGCATCGGCAAAATCCTTCATAATGCGGAAGCCTTCATCAATATAAAGACCGGTTTCCTTTGCAGTTTTTTCATTGAAGCACTCTACGCCATTTGCAGGCTTTGTGCTGTCGTAGATAAAGAACGGGATCGGGTCATTTGTATGAGTCTTGAGACTGAGAGGGGTAGCGTGGTCGGGAGTTACCATAACCTTGAAGTCGCCCATCTTCCTAAGCGCATCAGTTACCGGACCAAGGATAACCTTGTCGATGATGGAGATAGCGTCAGCCTTGTTCTGAACCTCAGCACGATGACCGCATTCATCCGGAGCTTCAACGTGGATGTATACAAAGTCCTGACCGTTTTCAAATTCCTTGACAGCAGCCTGAGCCTTGCCTTCGAAGTTTGTATCAATATAACCTGTTGCGCCCTCTACTTCAACGATATTCATGCCGGAGAACTTACCGATACCCTTCAGCAGATCTACGGCGGAGATCATAGAAGCCTTCAGACCATACTTTTCCTTAAAATCGTCAAGCTCTGCACGAACGCCCTCGCCCCACAGCCAGATGCTGTTTGCAGGGCGCAGACCCTTTTCGATTCTTGCAAGGTTGATAGGATGATCTTTGAGAAGTTCATAAGACTTCTCCATAAGCTCCTGAAGCTTAGCTGCATTATCACTCAGCTTATTGGGCAGATATTCCTTTACAGCTCTGCCGGTAATATCATGAGGAGGTGTAAGTCCGCCAAGTTCCATTGTACCGTTGTCCCAGATAAGGCAGTGACGGTATGCAACACCTGTATAGAAACGGAACTCATCACATCCAAGATTTTCCTCGATATATTCAATAAGCACCTTTGCATCCTCTGTAGAAATATCATCTGCACAGTAGTCGAGAATAGTCTTATCCTCGTAGCAGGGTTCATCTGATACAGTAACCAGATTACAGCGGAGTGCTACATCAGTTTTCTTCATATCAATACCGATACTGCCGGCTTCCAGCGGAGAACGTCCTGTGTAGTACACCATCGGGTCATAGCCCAGAACTGAAAGGTTCGCAACATCGCTGCCGGGCTTCATGCCGTCCTGTACTGTCTTTACAAGACCAACGGTAGCCGTCTTTGCCAGAGCATCCATATTGGGTGTGTCAGCTGCCTCCAGAGGAGTTCTGCCGCCAAGCTCCTCTATGGGATAGTCTGCCATTCCATCACATAATACAACAAGATATTTCATCGTTTTTCCTCCTATATCGTAAGCGTTTCATACGCTTATCTGCATTTCAGTTTATTATAGCATATTTTACTTTGTTTGTCCAGTGATATGAGCAGATATTTCATATCAGATAGTTTTCAATCTCTGCGATTACAATGCCATACATCTATTTCGCTTCTTTCCGGCTCTTCAAAAAGTCTCTCCAGCTTCTGCATAAGTCCCCTATCAAGATAATATGCAGTATTATCCCCTCCAGATACCTTTTTGTTGCGTTCATCAATATTCCTATGCCAGTCATCATCGGAAATATCAATATAGTGCATCTCGCACAGGAAGTCACGGCTTTCAAAAAATCTGCGCATTTCGCTGCGGTACTCTTTCTGCCAGAAGCCCCATTCAAGTATAACATCTGTGCCCGATGAAAGTATCTCAAGAGCTTTTTTACTCAGATAATCACGGATACGATCAGTCATTTCATCATGCTTCTCCCCAAGCTCACCGTCAAAAAGCGCAAATACAAGCTCATCGCAGGAGAGAACTACTGCACTATTTTCCGCTTTAAGTTTTTCCGCATAAAAGCTTTTTCCGCTGCATATTTTGCCGCATATAAGAATTGCTTTGCCATTCATCCAGTATCCCTCCTTATTTAACTTTATTTTACACCCTTTTATCATCACTGTCAAGTGCAGCACTGAGCCATTGACTTTTTGTAACACATGAATTATAATTATGATACCAGGAATATTTTACTGTCATGAGTTTGATTTATGTACATATGATAGCTTTTGATTCCATGCTGCAACGGGAAGGAGGCTCTTCCATGTACTGCAGAACAGCTGCTGAATTATGTCCCATCCATTACCTAAGCAGAAGCCCATTATTCAGGGCATAAAGCTTTCACGCAATCTACGACAGATAAATTTTCTATATTCACCACTTGCCAAAAGCAAGGATATGTGTTATACTATATAAAATTCAGACTTTAAGGAGGAGCAAACTATGGACGACAAGGCATTCTATCTGGACGCAATCAGAGATATGGTACCGGCACAGAAGGAGAATCAGTTGCAGAATATTTTCTACTCTTTTCTGGAGCTGGAACATCTGTATGATTCCGCAATTGAGCTTGTTAAGGCACAGCTGAATATTTTTGACAATGAATTCAGTATGCGTTTTCAGCGCAACCCCATACATAATATCGAAAGCCGCATAAAGGCTCCTCAGAGCATAGTGAATAAGCTCCAGAGAAAGGGCTATCCTGTATCGCCTGAGTCAGCACGTGAGCATCTGAAGGATATTGCCGGCGTAAGAGTTATCTGCTGCTATGTGGACGATATCTACGCTCTTGCGGAGCTTCTGGCAAAGGGCAGTGGATTCGAGGTGCTGAAAACAAAGGACTACATCCGTAATCCAAAGGGAAATGGCTACAGAAGCTACCATATGATAGTGAATGTTCCGGTGCATATGTCAACCGGAAAGCAGTATGCGCCTGTTGAAATACAGATACGTACTATAGCTATGGACTTCTGGGCAAGTCTTGAACATCAGCTGCATTACAAGTCTATCGGGAATAAGGATATTTCCTCCACTCTCACAGAGGAGCTGAAGCAGTGTGCTGATTCCATCTATGAGATCGACGAAAAAATGCAGGATATGTTCAAGCAGATAAACGAGCTTTAAACTGAAATGAAAAACCGGATGTACACTTCATTGTACATCCGGTTTTATTGTATTCATTTACTGGAGAGTGTGGTCAACTCTCTCAACCTTCATAAGGTTGGTAGTATGTGAGCAGCCTACAGGTACGCCGGCAGTGATAACTACTATGTCATCCTTCTCAACCATGCCGCATTCCAGAGCAGCTTCAACAGCAGCTGAGAAAAGGTCATCAGTATTTGTCTTTTCGCCGATAATAAGCGGCTTAACACCCCAGCTAAGGTTCGTCTGACGCCATACAACGTCGCTTACTGTACAGCTGATAATAGGACAACTTGGACGGTACTTGGAAATTTCTCTTGCTGTAACGCCGCTCATTGTAACTGTCAGAATAGCCTTTGCGTCAAGGTCGTGAGCTGTAGTTACTGTAGCATGGGCAATAGCGTTTGCTATATCCTGACCCTCCTGCTTACAGGTTGCATGAAGTCCCTTATAGTCAATATTATCCTCAGTTGTTCGGGCAATACTGTCCATAGTACGTACAACTTCAGCCGGATACTGACCGGCAGCTGTTTCACCGGAAAGCATGATAGCACTTGTGCCATCATAGATAGCATTTGCAACGTCGGTGATCTCAGCTCTCGTGGGACGAGGATTTGAGATCATGGATTCCAGCATCTGTGTAGCCGTGATAACCTGCTTGCCCGCCTGATAGCCCTTGCGGATAAGCTCCTTCTGTACAGCAGGGATCTGCTCGAAGGGAATCTCAACGCCAAGGTCGCCTCTCGCAACCATGATGCCGTCTGCTGACTTGAGTATCTCGTCGATATTGCGGACACCCTCAAGGTTTTCGATCTTTGCAATGATACGCACATTGAACCAGCCAAGGCTGTGGGTATACTTTCTCAGATAGTCGATATCAGCCGCTGTGCTTACGAAGCTTGCCGCAATGAAGTCATAGCCCAGCTTCGCACCAAATTCAAGGTCATTCATATCCGTTTCGCTAAGATAAGGCATAGAGAGCTTTACACCGGGAACATTGATACCCTTGTTATTGGAAAGCACGCCGCCATGAATGATACGGCATACGATATCTGTACGTGATACTCGCTCAACGACCATCTCAATAACGCCGTCGTTGATAAGGATATGTGTTCCGGGTTTTACGTCATGGGAAAGGTTCTTGAAGGAAATACTTCCCACCTTGTCATCGCAGAGAACATCATTTGTAGTAAGTGTATATGTATCGCCAGCATGAATGGTAACAGGCTTATCGTCTACAAATCTGCCCAGACGGATCTCAGGACCCTTTGTATCCATAAGTGTTGCAACAGGAAGTCCAAGCTCTTCACGAAGACGCACTACCTGCTCAAAACGCTTTTTGTGCATTTCATAATCGCCATGTGAAAAATTGAAACGTGCAACATTCATTCCAGCGTTCATCACATCACGCATAACCTGATCGTCATCAGTAGCAGGACCTATAGTGCACACGATTTTTGTCTTTCTCATACTCATAATAATACTCCTTAGTCGGTTGATTCTGCTGATACTACAATGGACAGCGCCTGTCCTTATAACAATTATACCATACTTCAGAAAATAATGGAATAGTATTTTATGTAAAATTTCATATAGCAGGATGTATATACTACCTGCGTATCCATTCAATGAAATTATCTGCCAGAATCTTGCGGTTTTCCATATCTGTAAGGTTCAGTCTGAAGAAACGCTGCAGCTCCTCCTTGTGATCCCACATAGGAAAATCTACTCCGAAGAAGCAGTTTTCTGCACCGAGTCTGCGGATATAATTCACTGCTGTTTCCGGCGTCATGAAATCAAGGCTGCTGCTTGTATCAAATTTAAGCCGATCAGATGGCTTCAGTATTTCCGCAGCTTCCTCCCAGTGCTGATAACCGCCGAGATGCGCCCCTATAACACGAAGCTTCGGAAATTCCTCAAGAACCTTAGCAAGCCTTGCCGGCGTTGAGTAAGGTCTTGTTTCATCACCCATGTGCATGAGGATAGGCATACCTGACTGAGATATCATATCATACATGGGATAAACATTCGGGTCATCCATATGGAACTCCTGAAAATCCGGGTGAAGCTTTATTCCCTTAAAGGGCTTTTTCAATATATCTTCAAATTCATCTGTAAGCTTCTCCGAAAATGGATGCAGTGCTGCAAAGCCTATGCACTGAGGATATTCCGTTATAACTGCATGAATATAATTGTTTATCGCTTCAGTCTGTGCAGGATGTGTTGCTACTGAACAAACAAGATAACCGTCGATTCCCGCCGGATCTCCGCTTGCAAGCAGCTCGCCGATACTGCCCTGATGACTCATAGGCAGATCATAGAACTGCGATATTCCGTCTGTTGCACGCTCAGCAATTTTATCCGGAAAAATATGCGCATGAGCATCCACTACTGTATAACCGTTGTACATATATATTGCTCCTTAATCAGTAATCTTCTGTATTTTCGCAAAATTCGCCATAAGCTTCTTTGTGCCGACTCTGTCAAAGGCAACCTCCATAAGAGAGTCATTTGCCATTTTTGTAACAGTAAGCACTGTGCCTTCGCCGAAAATATTATGCCGTACTCTGTCACCGGCAGAAAAGTCCTTGGGTGCACCGGCAGATCGTGAAGATGATTTCATAGAAAGCTGCTTTTCAAGAGACATGGAATGAATAGTTCCTATAGCACTGCCTCCTGACTGCATACTGTCAGATGCAATCCCCTGCTTATCTATAAGACTGAAATCTATTTCACGCAGGAATCTTGAACGGCTGTTGTGCATTGTCGAACCAAACAGCATTCGCCTTTCTGCACTTGTAATATAAAGATGTCTCTTGGCTCTTGTTATGGCAACATACGCAAGGCGGCGTTCCTCCTCGATATCGGCAGGATCAATGGAATTTACAGAACGGCTGCCCGGAAAAACATTTTCTTCAAAGCCTACAAGGAAAACCTTTTCAAACTCCAGTCCCTTTGCAGCGTGCATGGTCATCATAAGCACCACATCCTGCTCCGGCTCATACTTGTCCACATCGGTGAAAAGTGCGATCTCTTCAAGGAAGCCGCCAAGAGTCGGCTCCTCGGCTTCGTCTGCATAAACAAGCATTGAGGATTTAAGCTCCTCGATATTTTCAAGGCGCATTTCGCCCTCTTCGCCCTGTGCTCTGAGCATTTCTGCGTAGCCTGTTTTATCAAGCAGCAGATCAAGAAACTCGTCAAAGGCCAGCACCTCTGCCTTAGCTGAAAGCATATCCATCATGTCAGCAAAAGCCCTGAGTCCTGCTGCCTTCTTGCTGAGCACAGGGAAGCTTCCCGCCTGACGCATTACCTCAAGAGGTGACAAATGCAGGTCTCGCATTATATCATCAAGCAGCGCAAGAGTAGCGTCGCCTATGCCCCGCTTAGGTTCATTTACTATACGGTGGAAGCGCAGAACATCGTTTTCATTGTTTATAACGCTGAGATATGCAAGAATGTCCTTTATTTCCTTTCGCTCATAGAATCGTGTTCCGCCGTAGATCTTATATGGAATATTGTTCCTTATGAACATTCGCTCCAGAGCGTTTGATTGGGCATTCATACGATACAGTATCGCAAAATCCTTATAGGCTGCACCGTCACTTACCTGATGTACGATAGTCTTTGCAACATACTCAGCCTCGGCAGTTTCGTCAGATGCACGGTACCATGTGATATTGTCACCATCTCCTGCATCCGTCCACAGGCTCTTTTCCTTTCTGCCCACATTGTTTGCTATAACGCCGTTTGCTGCATTAAGGATAGTCTGGGTGGAACGGTAATTCTGTTCAAGGCGTATCACCTTGCTTCCAGCGAAGGTATTCTCAAAGCTGAGGATATTCTCAATAGTCGCACCACGGAAACGGTAAATACTCTGGTCGTCATCGCCTACTACGCAGAGGTTCATGTACTTTCCGGCAAGAAGCTGTATAAGCCTGAACTGGGAATGGTTTGTATCCTGATACTCATCCACAAGGATATATCTGTATCGGTTCTGATAATATTCAAGCTCCTCCGGACAGCTTTCAAACAGGCGTACTGTCAGATAGATCAGATCATCAAAGTCAAGAGCATTGGAATTTTGCAGCCTGCGCTGATATTCTGCATACAGCCTTGCAATGATGGTCTTCCGGTAATCGCCCCCTGCATCATTCATCATATCCTCAGGAGACATCATTCTGTCCTTTGCAAAGCTTATCTCACCAAGCACGCTTCTGGGAGGAAACTTCTTGTCAGATATATCCATATCCACCATGCAGTTTTTCATAAGACGCTTACTGTCGTCAGAGTCATATATGGTAAAATCCCTGCTATAGCCCAGATTATGAATGCTTCTTCTCAGAATGCGAACGCAAGCTGAATGGAAGGTTGCAGCGTTCACCTCAGCTGCCTCTGATTCGCCGAGCATTGCTGCAAGGCGTGCCTTCATTTCTCCGGCAGCCTTGTTTGTAAAGGTTATAGCAAGAATATTCCACGGACGTACAGGATATACAGCAAGTATATCTCTGAGCCGTCCGGTATCCTCAGGCGCTTCGCCTTTTATGTAGCTTTCAAGATATTCGGCATCATCGGGGAAAAGCTGGCCGTCCGCCCTTTCCCATGCGTCGCCGAAGTATATCATTCCAGCAATTCGGTTCATTATAGCGGTAGTCTTGCCGCTGCCTGCGCCTGCAAGCACAAGCAGAGGACCCTGTACGCTGAATACCGCCTCACGCTGAGGCGGATTAAGTCTTCTGAAATAATGCTCAAGAGCATTTCGTTTAAGCTGAATAGCTTCCTGTACTGTCATACTTCTACCTCTTTCCTGCATATTCTCATCAAGATATATTATAACACATATTTACTGAAAAGTCATCACTATTCTTACGCTGCTGCAAAAAAACACAGCTGCACATATACTGCTTATCTGAAGTTGTCCATAAAGCTGTGTCTTTCATCTCCGTTATGGTATGATATCAGCCTTTTCAGATCCACATTCCACACACTTCTGAATATATGATGCTCTATATCAGGATTCACCTTTTTCAGTTCCTTTATAAGTTCCTTTGTCTCCTGACGCTTGGACGCACTCTGCTGTTCAGTTTCAGCAGCAGAAGTCACGCTGCACGCACATCTCAGAAAGCTGAGAGCATTTTCCTGCGCCCAGCTGATTACAGCTTCCTCTCTTACATAATAAAGAGGCCTTATTACCTGTATGTCTCCGTAATTCTCGCTTTTTAGCCTTGGCATCATAGTCTGGAGCTGACCGCCGTAGAGCATTCCCATAAGTATAGTTTCTATCACATCGTCAAAATGATGACCAAGAGCGATCTTATTGCAGCCACGCTCAAGGGCAGCACTGTACAGCGCACCTCGCCTCAGCCGTGCGCACAGAAAGCATGGGTTATTATTCTCACGAGCAAGAGACTGGAATATCCTTGTTTCAAATATATCAAGCTCTATTCCAAGCCGCCTTGCATTGTCAAGTATTTTAGCTCTGTTCTCAGGATTATACCCGGGATCCATGCACAGAAATATAACTGAAAAGGGTACTCCGCTTATCTGCTGATACTTCTGCACACACTTGGCAAGCAGCATGGAGTCCTTACCGCCGGATATACATACTGCGATCCTGTCCCCTGCCTCAATCATATCAAACTCACGGATGCCTTTTGTAAAGGGATTCCATATTGATTTTCGGTAATCAGTCATAATACTGTCCATTGCGTTCTTTTGTCCCATACGTATTTTACCTCACTAAAATCACACTGCTGCACCTGAACTCAGTCGTCAAGCTGTACGATTCTCCTCAGTGCGTCCATCCTTTTGTCAAGGTCTGCGCTGAGCTGTGCACATTTTTGAAGCTCGTCTGCCATATCCTCTGTAAAGACAATATCCTTCTTGTATCTGAGCTGATGCTCAAGACTTGCCCAGCAGTCCATTGCAATAGTTCTCAGCTGTATCTCCACCTTCATAATACGCTTCTCATGAGCAAGAAAAATCGGCACTGTAACGATAAGATGCAGGCTGCGGTAGCCGTTTGCCTTGGGATTTGCTATGTAGTCCTTCTTTGACAGCAGCGTAATGTCATCCTGCTTCAGAAGGGCATTTGCAAGCATATACACATCCTCCGGAAACGAGCATACAACACGTATTCCAGCCACATCGCAAAGATTCTCTTCAATAGAATCAAGTGTAAAGGGCAGATTCTTCTTTTCCAGCTTATCCTTTATGCTTGTAAGCTGCTTGAGCCTGCTTTTAATGCTGTTTATAGGGTTGCGGTCGTATCTGAGGGAAAACTCCTCGTTGAGCACGTTAAACTTTGTAGCTACCTCCATAATGGCGCATCTGTAATATGCCATTAGCTTTTCATAATTGCGGAGCTTTGTATCTACATCCGGTTCAGCTCTGAGCAGTTCCTCCATATCAGAAGCTGCCGCCGGTTTCTCACTGTACTTATTTTCTTTGAACATAAGCATCACCTCTCCTGACATTATACTACATTTGAGTCCTTTTTACAATAGAATGCAGAGAAAAAAATCCTATGCAGATAAAGAAATGACAATACCGCCCTGACAGAAGCTCTGCCGGGCGGTATTGCCTTTCCATGGGATTTTATATAGATTTGGGAGGATAGCGTAGTTCAGAGGCCGGTTTAATTGCCAGCCTTGTATGTGTAAATTACGGGAACCTCGGGCAGGTCGTAGCCTGTGCCAAGGAAGAAGCTTGTGTTCGGAGCCTGATTATAGCCTGTGTTTTCTGTAGCAACGCCGCATCTGTACTGAGCATCGTGCATGAGAGTTGTAAGCTTCACATCAGTCTCGAATGTTGTCTCAAAGATACGGATCTTTGTGCCGCCGTCAGCCTGAAGGATGACCTCTTCTCTCCAGTCTCCGAAAATATCAGCTGTCAGGCAGGCATTTGCCTTGCTGTAATTGTTGTAAGAGCCATCACCTGTGAAGAGTCTTCCATTTGTATCCTCAATCATGGTACGATCCATTGCTTCTCGCTCAAGGTCACCATCCCACCAGATCGCAGAGTTCATGCTCCACTTGATCTTGTCATTCCAGCCGTAGCCCTGAGACTCGACCTTTCCTGTAGAAGGATTATAGGCATACACAAGACCGTCAACGATACTTGTAAACTCACAGCCTGCTGAATCTGCTGTAAGATTCAGCGCAATACCACGACCTACGTCGTCTGTACCCTCAACCTGCCAGATGATCTTGCCTGTTGCAGCGTCATGCACTTCTGCTACATAGTGATGCTCGTGTACCTGGAATACTTCCAGACCCGGACGTTCAGGAATAAGATCGCCAGCCTGCATACAGTCACCGTGTCCAAGATATGTACTCCACTTTACTGTTCCGTTATCATCAAAGCATACAGAACCATAGATGATCTCATCCTTGCCGTCGCTATCAACGTCCATCGTAATAAGGCTGTGGTTGCCCTGATTATATGCAGGGTCAGATGAATTTGTGCCTGTGTCATAGCTCCAGCGTTTTACAAGATTGCCGTTTTCAACGTCGTACGCTACAACAGCTGTCTTTGCGTAATAGCCTCTGCCGAATACTGCAGAAGGTGTTGTGCCGTCAAGATATGCTACAGTTGCAAGCATTCTGTCGCATCGGTTGCCCCATGTATCGCCCCAGTCACCGACATTTCCTCTTGCCGGCTCAAAGTCGATGGTATCCTTTGCTGCACCTGTCTGACCGTCAAACAGTGTCAGATACTCATTTCCCTTAATTACTCTGCCGTCTTTACCACGGTTATCAATACTGCCGTTTCCGATAACTGTACCCTTACCGTCTGTTGTTCCGTCAGCAGTCTTGCAGATCATTTCTGCATTGCCGTCACCGTCAAAGTCATAAACCATGAACTGTGTATAGTGTGCACCTGCTCTGATATTCTTTCCAAGATCGATCCTCCAGAGACGTGTGCCGTCAAGTCTGTAGCAATCAATGAATACAGAGCCTGTGTATCCTTCGTTTGCGTTATCCTTGGAGTTGGACGGATCCCACTTAACGAAGATCTCATACTGACCGTCGCCGTCAACGTCGCCTACTGAGCAGTCATTTGGAGTATATGTGCAGGTTGAACCATCAGGATCAGGCATTGTCTGCTCTGCCGGAGGTGTAACGCTGAATTCAAGGTAACCGCCGGAATTTCCGCTGTTCTTTGTACCAAGAATCGTTGCAGCCTGAGCAAACTCAACCATGGTGCCATCCATAAAGGTATCAATTGTAATAAGGTCAGTAGCTGCTGCGCCGTCAATGAAGTAGTTAGTAGCTTCATCAGCACCTATCTCAGCTATAAATTCACCATTCTTATAAAGCTTGAATGTGGTATTTTCAGAGTCAGTTGCAAGACTTCTCCATGATACCAGCATACCGTTCCCGGAAACTACTGCACATACGCCTCTGTTCAGGTATTCCATCTGCTTACCTTCGCCTACAGTACCGTTGTCAACGCCCGGCAGGCTTGTGGGGAGAGCTGTGATGGGAGGAATCAGGGTCGTTTCGCTTTCAGCTTCTGTTGTAGGAGTAATTGTAATATGGTCAATATTGGGTGCACCATCAGCAGTTCTGGATCTTGCTGTAAGAATATTCAGACCCTTCTTCAGCTCCATGTTGATAGTGATGGTATCCCACGCAGTCCATGCACCGGTCGACTGGCAAGCTGCTGTGTAGCCGTAGATCTCGCTTGTAGATGAGAGCAGGACATCACGGGCATTCGCACCGCCGTTTGCAAATCTGATAGTTACAGCATAAACACCGTCTGCATCGGCTTCTATATTCCATGTAGCGAAAACATCGTTTTCATTGTACATATTAAGGTAAGCATCACTTTCGAATCCGGCATTTGTGTTCTCTATAAATGCCTTGTCGCACTTAGCAGAAACGCCCTTGTACTTTCTTGAAACATCAACGCTCGGTCTGTCAAGCTTTCCGAGACCAAGAAGATACTTCTGCAGAACGACCATGTCGCTTACAGATACGCTGTCGTCTGCATTTACGTCAGCTGCATACTTCTGCTTCTGAGTCATAGCAGAACTGAGCTTCAGCTTACGGAAAAGGATCATGTCAAATACATTGACATTACCATCCTCATTGAGATCACCTGAATCAAAAGTCTCGCCGGTCATTTCACATTCAGTAGCCGTATCATCATCTGTGATATACTGAACAGGGATCAGTTCCCAGTTCTGACAGGCATGATCGTTGAAGGGCCACTGCTGAACATTTGCGCCGTCAGCAGTTTCTGCATTTTTAACCTCAAGAGTCTGACCGAAGCCGGAGCCTTTAGTCGCAATTCTGCAGCTGCCGTCGTTATTGCCCAGAACGTAGAAAAGCTGGTCGTCATTAGCTGCCGCTGCCTTCAGGCAGATATTCACATCATCATCGTCAACGCTGAGGCAATAGCTCTTTCCATCGCCGAGCATCGAATAAATCGTAAAATAGCCGTTTTCATCAATTACAAAATTCCATACATTGCTTGCATCGCCTGTTTCAGCACCGTTCTGGATAACATTGGCTCCATCCTTAGCTGCATCGCCCTCAACATCAAGGTAAATGCCGCTGTTCACGTTCCGGATAAGATAGGTACCTGCTGAAACAGCAGGTGTGCCTGCAGATACTGACATTGCTCCCTGAAACGCAAGAGGCATTGTGCTCAGTACCGCAAGCGCTGTTAGTAGCGCTTTTACTCTCTTCATTATAATTCTCTCCCAATTTTATTTGTTTGTGCAAGGCTGCACACCGTATGCTCAATGCTGTATTTATCTCCCTTCACATTGTAGCAAATGCACGAAAATCATTTTATTACATCTTAATAATACCATATTAAAATCCAATAATCAATTGCATATGTTACTTTTTTTATTGCATTTTCTACTAATATTCAAGTGAAATACGCCTTCTTACCGGAAAATACAGGAAGAACATCTGTGCGTCTTGACTTTTTTCGGGAAATATGATAATATAAAGAAAAGCATCTTTATATCAAGAGGGACTTTATATATGCAGTATGCAATTTCTTTTCTTGAAGGTATAATCACATTTGTATCTCCATGTCTGCTGCCGATGCTGCCGATCTACGTTTCCTATTTCGCAGGCGGCGGCGAGCGAAGCACCCGCAGGACCCTTGCAAATGCACTGGGCTTTGTTCTTGGATTCACAGTGGTTTTCACAGCAATGGGCGCACTTGCCGGTACTCTCGGCGGATTCCTTTCAGCGCATCAGACTGCGGTGAATATTATTTCCGGTCTGATCGTTATTTTCTTCGGTCTCTGCTATATCGGCGTTTTCAAAATAAGCATTTTCAAGGGCAGCAGATTCTCAGTGAATACGAATGATCTGGGATTTTTGTCATCCCTTCTTTTCGGCATGGTTTTTTCTGTAGGCTGGACTCCATGCGTGGGAGCATTTCTCGGCTCAGCTCTAATGCTGGCTTCACAGCAGGGTCAGACTCATGTAGGGATCATAATGCTCCTGTGTTACTCGCTTGGTCTGGGCATTCCCTTTATTATAAGTGCTATACTTATAGACAAGCTGAAAAGTGCTTTTAACTTCATCAAGAAGAATTACAGGATAATCAACATAGTATGCGGATGCCTGCTCATTCTCGTAGGCATTCTTATGGCAACCGGCGCTATTGGCGTTCTTATGAACTTTCTCAGTTAGGAGACCACATGAAAAGCAAAACCACACTTCTGATAACCTGCGGCGCTCTGGCAGTGATCATCGGTGCAGCTGCGGTACTTTACAATGTGCTGGGCGATAAGCTCAAGCCTCAGCAGCTTTCTGAAACGTCTGATACAGAATACAGCGATTCCGCTGAAAAGGAGCTTACCAAGGCTCCGGATTTTACTGTATATGATATTGATGGCAATGCAGCGAGCCTTTCAGATTTTGTCGGCAAGCCCGTGGTGGTGAATTTCTGGGCAAGCTGGTGCGGACCGTGCAAAAGCGAAATGCCGGATTTTGAGACCGCATATCAGGAATATGGAGATGATATCCATTTCCTTATAGTGAATATGACTGACGGTTCAAGTGAAACAGTAAAGTCTGCATCTGAGTTTATTGCAGAGGCAGGATATACATTCCCTGTTTACTATGATACCGATATGGACGCAGCAATGACCTACAATGTCTACTCTATTCCGGCAACATATTTTATTGACGCCGAGGGCAACGCTGTTGCTCAGGGCTCAGGCGCTCTTGATCTTGAAACTATATACAAGGGCATTGACATGATAAAGCAATAATCCTGCCGATGGCAGTTTATGAAAAAATGAGAAAGAGGCGGTAATATGAAAATAGCATTATGTATCCTTTTCGGCTACCTGATAGGCACGCTCAGCCCGTCAGCGCTGGTTTCAAAGGTTAAAAAGAAGAATCTCCGTAAGAACGGCACTGGTAATCTCGGTGCAACCAACGTCATGCTGAATTTCGGCAAGGCTTATGGTGTACTGGTTATGCTGTTCGATATTTTCAAGGCATTTATAACAGTAAAGCTTGCCTCATACCTTTTCCCGACAGACAATATCATACCGCTTATTGCCGGAACTGCTGTTGTTGTTGGTCACATTTATCCCTTCTACATGAGATTCAAGGGCGGTAAGGGTCTGGCGGCTTTCGGAGGACTTGTTCTTGCATATGATCCGCCTGTGTTCCTGCTTCTCCTGCTGCTGGGCATTGCTTTGATGATAATACTAAACTACGCTGTTTTCATTCCTGTATCCGCAGCAGCTCTGTTCCCTGTTTTTGTCGGATTACATACCTCAAGCTTTCCTGCAGTTGCAGCTGCACTTATAGCTGGCATCATCCTGATCACTGCTCATATTGATAATATGGCGGCTGCCTTTTCAGGTACTGCTCCTAAGATCAGGGACTACCTCAAAAACGATTTTATTTCCAAGTAAAGCCATGATACCTGACATCAATTATATGCGCAGGATATAAACTGAATAAACTCAAAGGCACGTTCTGCTTCAATGCAGAGCGTGCCTTTTTTGTATTAATACATATCCATACGGAATGCGTGAAGGATCTGGTCTGCCTTATCTTCAATAACATCCCGAAGCTCCAGATCTTTAAGAAAGCTTTCCGGAATGCTTTTCATTCCAAGATGTGCGCCGATAATATTGCCGGCAATTGAGCCTGTGGAGTCGCTGTCGCCGCTGTGGTTTACGGCAGCTCTCAGGCATTCAGCAATGTTATCATTATATTTCAGACAGCAATACACCGCAATTGCAAGCGCCTCATCGCCTACCCAGCCTTCACCGAGACTTCCAATGGCTGAAACAGTATCCATATCACTTTCACTGAGAGCTATCGCCCTTTCGATAAGACTGCGGAAGCCTTCAGTGTACCTGTACCTGCAGAACATCTCACGGGTATATTTGAGGGAATCCTCGATAACGCTTCTCAGTGAGGTATACTCTGTATAGAGCAGACGGTGAATGATATCAGAAAGCATTCCTGCCGGAATAAAGCCCAGCGGATGTCCGTGAGTAATAACCGCAGCCTCTGCACCTGCTTTGCAGGAGTCCCAACTGGGAGTATTCATAAAACCGAGAGGTGCAGTACGCATTACTCCTCCGCAGCCCTTGCTTTGATTTAAAGGATACTCAAGGGTTCCCATTTTTCCGCTGTCAAGAGCCGAAAGACAGGTATTGCCCGGCGCACGGAGTCTGTGTATTCGTTCGTCCTTGAAGAGCGAGCTGTTATTTTCCCATAAGGATTCCGCTTCATACCCCTGTGTTTTGAGCCAAAGGCGATACGCATTATATATATGGTGACTTGTAGAATTCCAACCAATCCCCTTATAATGTGCCCTGCTCCAGCCGAGAGCAATTCCCTCGCAGGTAAAAAGAGTCATCTGGGTGTCATCGGATATGAGAGCCTTGCCGTCTGTCAGGACATAATTCTGGATACCCTTTTCACCGAAGATGCTCTTGATCTGCTCCAGACTTTTAAATTCAACAGCATAGCCCAGAGCGTCACCTGCTGCACCTGCAAGAAGGCTGCCCTTGATCCTGTCTTCCAGCGCTCTGGTATACGGATTCACTCTGAAGTTTATTCCAACTACCGAACGAGGCGGAAGCTTTATGAGAAGCTTGTCGCCCTGAATCTTAAAGTCGCTGAACTCCTCAATAGAAACAGGCGTATTGCCGTCGAAATCGTTATACGCACGGATATCTGCCGTGATGATCCTGCCGCTTGCACTGTCAATACTGATCCCTATATTACTTCCCTGTTCCGGATCAAGAAGAAGCTCGCAGCTCTCATCAAGTGATGCGTTTGATACGGTAAGATAGAAGTTTTCATCATTGAAGCTTAAATTCTTCCTTGAAAGAGAATACGTAAGCATCGGGAATGACTTTCCGCACTTGTCGATAGTCGGTCCTGCCATACTCGTTCTCATAAGCTCTGCGTCATGGTGCGGCAGAAACAGTCTGAACACCTGCCATGTAGCCGTTTTCACAAGCTTTTCTCCTTTGCTCAGCAGCACAGACTGAAGAACATTCATAACCTGTGCAATATTCGCCATGATAACACGGTCTGAGTGCTGATTGAAGATATTGAGGTTTATGGCAGCTGTTATGGCGTCACGCATCGTATTCTGCTGAAATAGGAAACCAGGATCAGTGCCCTCTTCAACATCATACCAGCTGCCCCATTCATCTACAATAAGTTTGATCTTACGCTCAGGATCATACTTATCCATGATTGCACCGTGCTTTTCTATAAGCTCATCCATATGCAGCGCACGTTCAACGGTCATGTAGTATTCGTCATCACTGAACTCAAGAGCCTTGCCCTTTTTCTCCCACTCACCTGTGGGAATAGTGTAGTAATGGAGTGCGATCGCACCCGTATGCCATGGCTTCAGGTTCTGCATAATGGACTCTGTCCAGCTGTAATCGTCGGCATTGGGGCCGCAGGCTATCTTCATCATATCCCATGTGCTGAAGTTTTTAGCAAAGGTCTGGTATCTTCTGTATTCATCAGCATAGGCTTCAGGACGCATATTTCCGCCGCCGCCCCAATTTTCATTGCCTATGCCCAAATATTTCAGCCGCCACGGCTTTTCCCTGCCGTTTTTACGGCGTTCTTCAGCGGCAGGTGCGCCGCCGTCGTGTGAGATATACTCGATCCATTCTGCAAGCTCACGTATCGTTCCGCTGCCCAAGTTTCCAGCAAGATATGGTTCGCAGCCCAGCTCCTCGCACAGATCAAAAAACTCATGAGTACCAAAGCTGTTGTCCTCTACAACTCCGCCCCAGTTTGTGTTGAGAACAGGCTTTCTGTTTTCGCCGATGCCATCTTTCCAGTGGTATTCATCGGCAAAACATCCGCCCGGCCATCTCAGAACCGGTATGCCGATTTCTTTAAGAGCCTCTATTACGTCCTTGCGGACGCCGTTGTTATTAGGTATGGGAGAATCCTTTCCCACAAACAGTCCGTCATAGATACATCTCCCCAGATGCTCGGAGAAGTGTCCATAAATTTCACGGTTTATATGACTGACAGTTATTTTACTATCAAACTTCAGATAAGCTGTTTTCATGTTATTTCCTCGTTTCAATGTATCATCGGATCAAACGACTTTCTTTATACATTATAACATTCTTATTCGGACAGTGTCAAGCAGTATTCCGTATCCCCTTATCATAAGCAGAAAGCAAATATAAACTTTCTATGAAACTTGAAGAAAACCCTTCAAGTTTTTACGCCACGAGCCTATTTATGGAGGGACATATTCCCTTACATTTTTTAAGGAGTGGTTTTATGATAAAACTCACAGCAAACGGAAAGCGCATTGACACTGCACAGATCGAAAGACTTTTTACACAGGGTGAAAGCTTTTCGGACAGAATCCATATTCTGTTGCCGACAGTCAACAATGATGTTGATGTTACAGGCTGTACCTTTGTAATGCGCACCGCTGCCAGCGACGGCAGCATGACAGAAACTCTGCTCACTAAGGAGCTTCAGGAGGAGGTGATATTACTTACATGGGATGTGCCTGATACAGTAACCGCTGTAGCAGGATCGCTGCGGCTTGAGCTTATCGGCAGTACAGATTCCTCGGTTATCATCAAGTACAGAATGCCTCCGGTATATGTCAAGGAGGCTGTTATGGGAACGAATCTTCCTGTGCCCGACGTTATTGATGAAAAGCTTGCACTAATGAATCAGATACTTGCAGGAATGAATACAAACACAAATCAGGAAGTCATCGACGCCCGCACCGGATATTTCAGCGGGTACACATACGCAAGCCTTCAGCAGAGACTGAATGCGGAGCTTAGTGTTTGTGTACAGCAGAGTACGTATGAGCGTAATATGGCTTCGCTGGCTGCTAAGGACAGCGAGCTGGAGAGGGAAATCGCCGCTGCACGGTATGGATACGGATACACGGCAGGCGAAACAAGACCCTCGTATCTCACGTTGGACGACAGAATCAATTTTGATCTGACAGCGTTCAGAGAAGCGTATAAAAGAGAGATACAACAGAATGCCGCCCTCACCGCCTCCACCCTCGGCACACCTCTGAAGAAAAACCTCCTGCCCTATCCGGCGAGTGTTACA
>JAZNOB010000064.1:0-2144 GCA_045580565.1 Ruminococcus sp. | reverse complement strand
TAAATGCAGAAGACTATGCAGACGAGGAAGACGACACAGCTTACAATGAAGCTGTAGAGGCTGCTAAGGAAGACGCACGCATTGAGTCTGAGGACATTCTCCAGCGTTGGAAGGATGAAGGCGGCACAGCAGAACTCTTTGATGAGTACATTGATGAATATTACAGCAACTACGGATACAGCGGTGGTTTTGAGGAAAATATTTATCAGGATAAGTACAGCAAGGAGATTAACGACTGGCTGTACGACTCTGCAAGAGTTGAGGGTGACACAACCATCATCTACTCTGAGAATATGGGTGCTTACTACATCATCTATTTCTCCGGCGCAGGCGATGATTATGCAAATTCTCTGGCAGAGAACGATCTCCGTCAGGCTGATGTTGATGCTTGGGAAGCTTCCCTTACAGAGGGTGTAGAGATCACAAAAACATGGCTCTACTCTCTTGAAAAGGCAGGCACACAGCTCGTTGGTTGGGCACAGTAATTAATTATGAAATATCCCGGAAGTTACTTCCGGGATATTTTTTATGAGTTGAAGTCCTCAATCAGCTTTAAAACGTCCTCGTATGAGTCTGCGTGAATTCCGCTTTCCAAAAGAATTCGGTCCTGATGGCGCAAATCTGATACCGCAATGCCTGTTTCGGTAGACTTGCCGTCCTTATAAATTATTATTTCGTCATTTTCAAGTCTCAGAAAATATTCAGGTGATTTCGCAATGACAGGTTCAGCGGGGGTGTTTGGCGAATTATCTGAGACGAGTGAGTATAATAAAAGCGAAAGTGAGAGTATAATTAAAACAGTGAGTGTTACGGCACGGAATTTAAACTTCATACTGAGCTCCTTTAATCTGAACTGAAAACATTGAGTTTATAAGAAATTTTTCCCTGTGTAACGTAAAAATATCCTAAAAGTTTATAATTTTATAAATAATTTACTTTTTAGCCATAAAAAGTTGACATTGTGTGGTACAATGTTATGTAGCTTATTTTGAGCTTAATTTCACCCCGAATGGAAGGTGTGTTATTTGTCTAGGAAAGGCATGAGAATCGCAAAAGATGTAGCTGTTACCGGTGCGCATACAGTTAGCGGCATCATCTCCATGATTTTTAAAATAATCGGAACCGTGCTTCTTGTAGGTATTACATCTCTTCTGGTTTTTGCGTGCATTTTTTCAATTTATTGCAAGACCACTTTTTCGACAGGTATAGATGTTGAATATGAAGAGTTTGAACTCAATCTGTCCAGTGTAATATATGCAATGAATAAAGAAACCGGTGAATATGAAGAGCTTGTCACGCTTGCCAGCTCCGAGTACAGAATGTGGGTAGACTATGCCGAGATGCCAAAGCATGTTGAACACGCTGTTGTGGCTATTGAGGATAAGCGATTTTATGAGCATCAGGGTGTAGACTGGTATAGAACCTCAGGTGCGTTTGTAAATATGTTCCTGGGAATGAAAAATACATTCGGTGGATCTACCATAACCCAGCAGCTTATTAAAAACGTCACAGAAAATAACGATGTAACGGTACAGCGAAAGCTTCTTGAGATATTCCAGGCGCTTGAATTTGAAAAGAAGTACGAAAAAGACCAGATAATAGAGTGGTACTTAAACGAAGTTTATTTCGGACACGGCTGTTACGGTATAGGTGCCGCTGCAAGATTCTATTTTGGCAAAGAAGTTTCTGAACTGACGATTGCTGAGGCAGCATGCATAGTAGGTATTACAAACAACCCGTCATTATACAGCCCCTTTATAAGCCCCGAAAACAATAAGGAACGACAGGAAGCGATCCTTTTTGAAATGTATGATCAGGGCTATATTACCCTGAGTCAGTACAATACCGCAAAGAATACTCCCCTTGTATTCGATGAGGGAGATGAAGAGGAAAACAGTGATGTTTACTCGTGGTTTGAAGAAGCTGTGCGTGACGATGTAATCGCAGATATTGCAGAAGTAAAGCATGTATCCGTAGAAACTGCGGAGCTTCTGCTGCTTACCGGCGGATATAAGATCTATGCTACCGTAGATACCGATATACAGGCAATAGTTGAAGAGGTATATGCAAATCCCGACAACCTTTCCAGCGTATCGGGCTCCAGCCAACAGGTACAGTCTGCCATTGTTGTTATGGATCCGTAT
>JAZNOB010000063.1:0-5449 GCA_045580565.1 Ruminococcus sp. | reverse complement strand
AACGGATTGCCGTACTCCTGAGTATAATCAAATGCAGTTGACTCTCTGTAACCCCATATCTCCACATCCGCAGGAATACATTCTGCTCCGAGAGCACAGTCTCTGTTGCGGATAACTACCCTGTCAAGCTCCTCGCAGCCCTCAAAGGCGTGCTTTTCCACATACATTACATTATAGGGAAGATCTATACTGAGCAGACCGGAATAGCTGAATGCGTTCTCGCCTATAGTTTCAACGCCGCCGCCCAGCTCCACGCCTTCCAGACTTTCGCAGCCGAACATAGCTCCGTCGTATATATCGGTAATGCTGTCATTGAATACCATACTCTGAAGCGAAGTGCAGTCCCAGAAGACATATTCACCGATATAGCTGAGATACTCTGTACCGGTTATATTCCTGAGAGTCCAGAGATTATCGCAGGCATATGAGCTGAGACTTGTCACCGACTCCGGCAGCATTATAGTTTCAATAGTTTCATTTGCAGAAAATGCACCTCCGGCTATAACCTCCACGCCTGATGGTATCTGAAGAACAGTATCATCGCCATAGTATCCCAGCAGTATCCTGCCGTCGTATATTACAAAGCTGCTGTCTGTACTTGCTGCACGGATAGAATTGTAAAAGGCTGTATCAAAAAAAACATTTACTCCCACATCTATCACGCTTGACGGAATATTGACGCTGGTAAGACTTATGCAGGACTGGAATGCTTCAGAGCCTATGTACCTGACACTCTCAGGTATCTCTATATTCCGGATAGCTGTGCACTTATTGAATACACCTGAACCAATGCGCACAAGCTTATCTCCGAATACAACGCTGCCGAGCCTTGTGCAATCCTGAAACAGATTATCCGAAAGCTCTCTGAGACTGCTGCTGAGAACTGCCTTCTGAAGCCCTGTACATCTGCTGAAAGCTGATGAGCCGATTTCGGTCACGCTTTCCGGAACAGTTATCTCACTAAGGGATGTACACGCCGCAAACGCATTGCTCCCTATCTTCAGAAGTCCATTCCACAGAGTCACGCTCTGAAGCTGCGTACACTTTATAAATGCGCCCTTTCCGATAGAAAGAACTGTCGCCGGCACTACCGCCTTTGAAAGTGCACTTTCACCGAAGGCATAGTCACCAATAAGCTTTACACCGCTTGGCAGGATAACATTTGTAAGAGCCGTACATCCATAGAAGCTCTTTTTGCCGATATATCCTGTATAGCCTGTGAGCGTTACCGACGAAAGTATTTCATTGCCCATGAAAGCCTCGTCTGCTATTACACGCACAGAATCCGGCAGAGTTATCTCAGCTGCCGTATCGGCGGCTGACACGAGAAGGACATCATCCATGACCATCAGCTGGTCATCTGCGTGCGCAAGACTCCATGCGGTTTCGGAAAATGCGTCTGCACCTGCTGACTGAAGTGTATTTTCAAGATCTACAGTTCCAAGACTTGTGCAGCCGTAAAACGCTTCTGATCCGATCTTCTGTACAGTTTCAGGTATATGCACATCCGTCATTCCGGTCTGCCCGTAAAATGCACCTTCTTCAATTTCAACGATCTTCATGCCGGAATATTCTGAGGGTATATCAAGGCTTCCGGATATACTGCTTTCAGCGCCGGTGACAATAAGCGTTGACAGGCCATCGGACTGACGATATGTGAGCACACCGTCTGACATTATATTCAGCTCTGCATCAGCATCTGCACTCATTGTCCCGCTGCACCAGAACAACGCAAGCGTCCACGTAAGACACACGCTTGTAGCCATTGCAAGCATCCGTTTTCCTTTCTGTAGTATTTTCATAAAAAGCACCTCATTCATTTCTCTCATCGTTATTTACTATGCAGCACCATTGCTTGCATATATTTCAAGAACCTTGGCAGCATCCTCAATACCTATAGCTCCGTTTTCGTCCATATCTCCTGCGAGCAGCTCAAAGTCACGGATGCTGCCTAAAATACCTGCGCCATTTCTTGCATATAGACTGAGTATCTCACCTGCATCGTTAAGGTCGATCTTTCCATCCTCGTTTATATCGCCTGCAAGCGGAGAGGCAAGGACGAACTGACGGGAATAGCTATGGGCGTAATGCTGTGCTGTGGATTCACGGAGTCCATATATCACCGCATTAGATGCGACTGTCGCCTCAGAATCCGCTATGCTGCATGAGCTGTTGAAGAAAACCAGCTTCTGAAGTCCCGTACAGCCTGAAAATGCGTCTGCTCCTACTGATGTAACAGTAGAGCGAAGGGTGATCTCGCTGAGCGAAACACAGCCGGCAAATGCTTCATTTGATATTTCCTTTACCGAACACGGGATCACGACCTTAGTAAGGCTTGTACATCCGTAGAATGCGGCGATCTCTATTCGCTGAAGCCCATCCGGCAGCTTTACCGAAATAAGACTCGAACAACCTACAAAGGCATGGTTGCCTATAGACGACACGCTGTCTGCTATCTCGATCTTCTGAAGTGCCGTGCACCAGTTGAAGGCATATGCTCCTATTGACACGGTGCCATCAGGTATGACACATTCTGTAAGCTTGCTGCATCCGGAAAATGCAAGCCCGCCTATTATGCGCACGCTTCCGGGAATATCAATAGACATTATAGAGCTGCAGTTTTCGAAAGCGCAGCCTGCTATAGCCTTGACTCCGTCGGGAACTGTAACATGAGGCTCACTGCCCTTGTATGCTATGAGAATGCTATCTCCTGCAATAATACAGCCGTCCGGCTGAGCGTCAAGCCACGGCGTACCTTTAAGGACGCTCCAGCCTAAATATTCAACTGTTGGCGGTATCTCTATGTTTTCAAGACTTGAGCACTGATTAAAGGCATAGTCACCGATTATTCTTACTGTATCAGGTATCACAACTGTTGTCAGACGTGTGCAGCCATGAAAAGCATAGTCTCCTATAGTTCTTACTGTATCAGGAAGAACCACTGTAGTAAGACGTGTTCTTTCACGGAAGGCACTGTCCATTATCTCAGTTACCGCCATTCCGTCTATCTCCGCCGGTATTTCAGCCTCTGTAACCGACGCTCGGGAACGTGTTATAACTACCTCATCCTGCTCGTTTATCTGATAGTATATATTACCGTTATACAGGAATTCTTCCGTTTCATCCGCCAAAGCTCCGATCCCTACCGGCATCAGCATTATAAGCATACTCAGCAGCACGCATAATATGACCCTGACAGTCCTCTTATAAACCAAGAGCAGCACCCTCCTTTCCTGAAATTTACGACATACTTCTCCTTTTATATGTTACCATAAACTGCCCTGATTGTCAATGAACAGGTGCAAAAAGGCTGCCCACCGAAGTGCAGCAGCCTCTCTTATATACTATGTAATTACTACTTAGTCAATGTTTACGATCTCGCCCATCAGGTCACGGGAAGCGCTGATAGCATTGGATTCGTCTGTGTCAATGTGCATTGCTGTAGCGAACTTATCAGATACACGGCAAACAACATCGCCAAGAACAGCTTTTCTGCCGTCTGTATCAACCTTTACCCATACGACATCCTTATCCTTAACGCCCATTTCAGCAGCGTCCTCAGGAGTCAGGTGGATGTGACGCTTAGCTACGATAACACCTTCACTGATCTCGATCTCACCGCAGGGACCAACCAGCTTGCAGGCACCTGTGCCAGCAACATCGCCGGATTCACGGATAGGTGCTGTAACGCCGATAGTACGTGCGTCAGTAGCAGAAAGCTCAACCTGTGTTGCAGGTCTGAACGGGCCGAGAATGAGTACGCCTGTAAGCTCCTTCTTAGGACCTACAACAGTGATTCTCTCCTCAGATGCAAACTGACCAGGCTGAGACAGCATCTTCTTTACAGTCAGCTCCTTGCCCTCACCGAACAGAACGGCAAAGTGCTCAGCTGTGAGATGTACGTGTCTTGCAGATGTTTCTACGATAAATTTCTTTGACATAGGAATTACCTCCATAAAACTTATTTCCAGTTATATTTTACTACTTTCCGCAGCGTTCGTCAATAGCTCTTTTATAAAAATTCATTAGAGCTTGTTTACATATTGGAAGCTGCGATATTGATAATTGCCATTGCAAAGTGGAATACGGCTATTGCAAGGAGCCATGGAGATGTGAGAAGCACTCTTATACCACGGTAGCTCTGACCGATGGTATTTGCAGGAAGTCTCGATTTTTTTACCTCCATGATCCAGAATACAAGTCCGCCTCCTGCTATGAGATAGTAGAGCACATCAACGAAGAATATGAGTATGCTCCAGAGTCCGTCGGCAGGCAGAGCTGTATATATCCAGTTAAGACCGAATGCAAGGGTATTTACGCCCACGTGAACCAGAATTGAGGGGATGATGGAATTGTGTCTTATAGTGATTCGTGCCATGAAAATGCCTAACGGCATTGCAAGCAGGAACTGCGCAAGATTCTCGTGTGCAAGTCCGAAAAGTGCTGCACTTGCGATTATACCGAAATGCTGGCTGACTCTTGAAAGATTCTTCAGCACAAAACCTCTGTAGAGAAGCTCCTCGGTAACAGGCGCTACGATACAGCTGTAAAGTCCGGTGGCAATGACGGATTTTGCGTTTACATAGGTATCAATATCTGCTGTAAAATCATTTACGCCCACATAATTCATAAAGCTGCTTACGATAGTATAGATTATTCCAGTAAGAGCCTGAACGAATACTCCTATAAAGATATACTTTACCAGCTGGAATTTCTTAGCCTCAAACGGGCGGAAATACGAGCGTACACGTATACCTGAGCAGTGACTTCCTACAACGGCGGACAGAATATTTGCCACAAGGAACAAAAGTCCATTCATTGCAATGAGGATCGACGAACCGTAGTATATATAATCCTCTGCCGCAAAAAGTGCGTCCGGATCAAATGAGCCGGTCATGCAAAGTTCGATTATCATTGTAATGATGATAAATACAATATTAAGTCCCACTGCACCCAGAAATAATGAAAGACCGGTTATATTGAAAAATCGCCGTATCCTTTTCACCTCAGCACGCTCCGGGATCATGGGAAGACTGTAGCCGGGCTTATCTGCATCAGGCACTATTTCACGGTAGTCCGTTCTGTAGGCACAGTTCTCAGTAGGGTTATCAAAAGGGTCATAGGGATTGAGTCGTCTGTCTTTTATATCAGTCATAATTATCAGCTGCGCTCCTCTTAAATCATAATATCTTAATTATAGCATACTTTCCCCGATTCGTAAACAGTTTTTCCAAAAAAGATTTCCCGTCCCAAAGTCCGGAGTTTCGTTAAACGGTTGAAATAAATTTCCCTGTATGATATAATACTATATATAATATTCATGTGGAAAGGAAGGGATAACAATGGAAATTGCTATTCTAATTCTGCTTATTGCTGCGGTTGCGCTTCTGGTTTTCGTTATCATAAAGCTTTCAGCCGGCAAGGCAGATGATATTTCAGGTCAGGTCAG
>JAZNOB010000062.1:0-11679 GCA_045580565.1 Ruminococcus sp. | reverse complement strand
GGATCGTAGCCATGTCGTTCTGTGAGCCAAGGAGTTGTGTGATGAAATTGTCTTCCTAAGACCGCTTGGCCCCCGACTTGCACTTGCGTTTATGTATCGGACGCAGGAACTTAAATGGGGTGGACTGCGGTGCAGCTGGCGCCAGCTGCAAACTACAATTTACCACAACATCCAATGCAGAACCCGAAAAAACAGCTGCCGAACGGAAGCGGCAGCTGTTCAGTGTTTATGAGGAAAGCTCTTTAAGATTAGTGTATGGTACAGGCTTTGAGAAATAGTAGCCCTGAGTATACTGTATACCGTATTTTTCAATGATACGCTGTTCGTCGGCGTTCTCCACACGCTCAGCTATCATTTCAGCTTCAAGACTCTCGGCTATGGTGGATATAGCCTTGAGGCAGGTCTGCTTTGTATGGTTCTGGTCACAGTTGATAACTATATCGCCGTCGATCTTGATATAGTCTGGCTGAACCTTGATGATAACAGACATATTGGAGTATCCTGCGCCGAAATCATCAATGGCGATCTTTACACCGTAGCTGCGCACCTGATTGATGAATACTGTAAGCTCGTCGAAATTGTTAAGCTCCTCGGATTCGATTATCTCAAATGCAAGTCTCCGGCATACATCCGCCGGAAGCTTTGAAAGCAGGCTGTAGATGAATTTCCGGATATGCTCTGAATTTATGTCATATGCAGAAAGGTTCAGGAATACAGACTCCTTGCGGCTCTTGAATATATCCACTACCTTCTGTATCATCATGTGTGACAGCTGCAGATACAGGTGGTAATCCTTGGATATTTCCAGGAACTGACCGGGCGAATAGATCCTGCCGTCCTTGTCGGCAATACGCATAAGAGCCTCGTAGTGATGGAACTTACCGGTCTTGTTATCGTGGATCGCCTGAAAGTAGGGAATAACACGATTGTAGAGAATTGCGTCACTTATGACGTTGGTCATGGTGATACGGTCGTCCATTTCCTTTGCCTCGACAGTATTATCCGGATCGTATACATGATACCGGATATTTTCATTTACGCAGGAGGACATACAGAACTGAACCTTTTCCAGAAGATTGCGCTCATTCATTACAACGTAGAAGTTGTTTACAGCAGTGATGTTGAATTTCTCTGAGAAGCATGAGCTGCAGGCGTCAAACACCTGTTCTGTCTTGTAAAGGAACAGATCGTCAGGGAAGCTTGCAGGAGCTGTAAAGAAGAATGAACAGGTGTCGTAGATATAGAGCTTGTAGTCGTCATCCTCAAGCAGAGCCTGAACCTGAGCGATATTCTTGCAAAGAAGCTGACTGAGAGCTTTTTCGCCCAGTCTGCCTGCAATAACAATAGCCTGTTCAATTGATATCATACATATCTTGTTGTACTGCCTGCGCACCTTGTCGTACCTGTATTTGGTGATATTGTGCAGTCCCGTATCTTTATCAATGAAGATGGACCTGCGTATATTGCGTTCCTGTTCCAGCACCTGAGAGCTTATCTGGAAGTTCATGCTTTCAGTTCTGTGCTTCTCGATCTTTATCATGTGCTGGTAGATGTCATTCCAGTCATTGTCGAGTATCTCCATATCCTCCAGAGAAGCCGGATTTATGGGCAGATAAGCGTGGTCGGATTCAGAAAAACCCAGCAGGCAGTTTGAGCCTGTGGAAAGAAGATTCCTGCCCTTCCACGAGCCAAGCTCGCCGTACATGAAAGCTCCGTTTATGTTGCAGTCGCCGAAGGGGCGCAGCTCCCATTCGGAGCAGTGGTTCAGGAAGGTTTTACGGAATACGCATGAATATGAGAATATTATCTGGCATGGCTTTGTGCGAAGCTCATAGCATATCTGCTTCAGCTCCGAGGCAGCTGTCAGGGGACTCAGATAGCTTATGCGGAATTTCTGTCCTGCGCTGAGGCATGAGGAATAAGCCGAAAGTCTGCCAGAATCTTCTGAGTAATGCAGAAAACGGCTGTAGTGCACATTATCGGAAAGCACGATGGGAAATCTCAGAAGCGAATCGACCTTTACCGATTCAGGGGACATATCATTGTCGATGAAATCCTCTATATCAAGCTTTTCGCTGAACCACGGCAAAGCCGGCTGGAGATTTATGCTTACGATCTCGTTTTTGTCCATTTCCGTGATTATATATTCCTCGCTGAATGGCTCATGGCCGCCGATGATACTGGCATAGGTATGGAGATAATCGCTGTTGAATGCTGCGAACATCAGGGTTTTGCTGTATACGCCGTATTCGTCAAAGGCGAATGTACCATCTATATTGGGGCTGATAAGACCGCCGGCAATAGGGAAGGAGGCTTTCAGCTCTCTCAGGCTGTCAACATATTTCTGTGCGTATGGGTACTCGTCAGTGAAGAACGCCATCATTGCCTGCGTATTGGGTCTGAGGAGAAGATATCTTGTCATATGGGCAAGCTCGCTTGGAGCGTAGCCCTCGTAGCTCACCTTATGCACTTGTATGTATGATTTGTCAAAGTGGGTAAGTATTATGAGGCACTGGTCCTCATATATTGCACCGTTGTATATAACTGACGCTGCGCTTGTGCCGATGATATGGGCATAGGGCATACACTCGCTTACCTGTTTTGCGATACGGGCAGCTTCAGTACGGCTGTGGATGCAGGTATGGATACAGACAAGCCATTCTCCACGCACCTTTTCAGTAATATTGCAATGCTGTCGTATGAATGATTCCAGATCTGTTTTGTCAGTATACAGCAGCGATAGTGAAAATAGTCCTGATTTATACATTATAGTGATTTCCCTCCTTTGACCAGCTCCTGCTCTTTTTGCGGTTTACCTTGTCCTGATACATCATGTCATCCGCTAATTTGATCATCTGTTCGAGAGAAAGATGGGTGCTTACAGGCTGTGCGCAGAAGCCTATGCTTGCCTGAACCTCGTAGGGTTTCCCGGAGGCATTGTTGTATTCCTTCAGGCAGCCACGGAAGCGGCTTCTGAAATTGTCAAAGTAGTTTCTGGAATAGGAAACTATGCCGGCAACTGTAAACTCATCTCCGCCGAAGCGTGAGCAGATCTCTCCCTGTATCGCACTTGTGAGGAGAGCATGACCTACTGTGGTGATGGCGTTGTCGCCTTCCTTGTGACCGTATGTATCATTGATATTCTTCAGCTCATCGAGGTCGGCTGATATAATTACTATATACAGGCTCTTATCCTTTGCCTCCTCATACTGTTCATTGAACTGTCTGTAGAAGCCACGGCGGTTGAAAAGACCTGTCATATGGTCGTGTATATACAGCTTTTCCAGCTCGTCATTTGCGCTTACAAGCTGTGTGTTGATATATCTGATGTGCATTTGATTGCGGAAATTGCCGAGGGATGAGTTGATTGCGTGCATGAAGCTGTGTACCTTCTCAAACTCGTTGTAGTTTATCTCCGTCTGGAATACGCAGTAGCCAAGAACAAGATCCGTAAAGTGCATTGAGCATATGATGACAGGATCAGTCTTTTCAAGCATTTCATCAAGCATAGGCACAATGCTCTTTCTGCTGATGATACAAGGCTCCTGGTCTACCCATCCGTAGCGGTGGCATATCACATTCATTGAATCGGAAAAGGCGTTGTCGCCCTTGTATTTTTCACCGAATGACGGTGCTCTGAATATGTCCTCGTTTACCGCTATGGCAACTGAGTGGAAAATGAAATTGTTTACAACGATATCCGGAAGCTGCGAAAGGGAGGTCATATTGCCTACAGCTATCTGAAGATTACAGGTTATAGCCTGACGCTCCTGTGAACGGCGAAGTCTTTCCAGAATATCACCCATCATTACGTTTGTGTTATATGAAGCAGTACTTACACATCCGCAGGACTGAGCCTTCTTTATATGGAAATCAACAGAGAAATTTTTAGAGTATGGCTTCCTGTCAAGGCTGAGATTTATGACTTCGATTATCTGTTTGCCCATCTCCTCGTAGTCCTTTGTGCAGGTGGTGATAGGCGGCACGAAGTATTCCGCCTCCATGATACCGTCAAAGCCTGTTATAACTATATCTTCAGGTATCCGGTATCCTCTGCTCTGGAGAAAGCGTCCCGCAGTAACAGCCATTGAATCGTTTGCGCAGATAATAGCCTCAGGCACATCAGGCTCCTCGCAGTCAAACCAGCCCTTCATTACTTCATTTGTAGGCGTATCCCAGAAATCACCGTATCCCAGATATGCACTTTTGAAGGGAATGCCGTTGTCACGCAGCACACGCTTGTACGCCTCCACACGTTCCTCTGAAAAGGCATTATCCTTCATGCCGGCTATCATGTTTACACGTTTCAGACCGTGGTCTTCAATGATATGACGGCACAGCTTTTCGAAGGTCTGTGAATAGTCAAAGGTGAAATTTATGCAGTTATCCATAGGATGGTCTATGGTGATGACCGGAATGTTCCTTTTGCGGCAGTTATCAGCGATGCTGCGCAGCATAGGTTCATCCTTCAGCGTTTCGCTCATAAGGATCATGGCGTCCAGCATATCATACTGGATAAGCTGGAATACCGATTTTTCAGCCATGTCGTTGATGTTGTTCGTCAGATAAAGGTCTGCGCAGGAGTTATATATAATAAGCCTGCATCCGTTTGCCACTGCATGGCGGTTGATCTCGCTTACGCAGCGGTACGTTTCCTCCTCCTGTATTCTTGAAAGGCATATACCGATCTTCCGGCATTTTATATTCATATGCTCACCCCGATTATGCTTTTATTATACACACTTATTATACCACAAAGTCTTTTGTTTGTAAAGAGCTGTACAAGGATTGTTGCATAAATTTATTTCTCAATGTATAAAAATAACTGTATCAAAAAGAGATAAGCACGCCTGCGGCGGTAAGAGAATAACAAAAAGAATTGAACTTTTAAGGAAACTATTGACAAATATGCGGACTTGTTGTAAAATGTATAAGGAGAAATTTGTATGAGACGTTTCTCAGAAATTTTTTATGGAGGTTATATTATGAAAGGAAACAAATTAACTGCCGGATTTTTAAGTGCAGTTATGCTGTGTACAGCAATGGTACCGTCCGCAGTATCAGCTCCGGTAGCTGCTGCGTCTGATCCGGTCGTTATCTACGAAAACGACTTTGAAAGCGGCGATTGCAGCGCATTTACAGGACGAGGCGGAGTTGAGGTAATTGAAGCATCTTCCGCAAAGGCTTATTCAGGAAGCCAGTCCATGTGTGTAAGCGGCAGAGAGAAGAACTGGAACGGCCCGCAGTTCTCACTGAGCAGCGTTTGCGAGGCTGGTGTTGAGTACACTGTAAGCGCAGCAGTATGCGCAGAGTGGTACAACACTATCAATATGAGTCTTGAATACACAGACGCTGGAGGAGAGCGTCACTATTCTACTCTTGGCAGTCAGGGCGGCGACGGCTGGATGGTATTTGAGGATGTAAAGGTAAGCTTTGCGTCTGATGTTACAAACGTATATGTTTACTTTGAGTGCACTGATACAGCGAATCTCTATGTTGACGATTTCGTGCTGAAGAGTGCGCCTGTATACGATATTCAGGACGATATTGCTTCCCTGAAGGATATCTACGCTGATTATTTCACTATCGGCTGTGCTACAACAGCAGCTGAGCTTGCCCCCAATTCTGCACAGAATCTTATCAAGAAGCACTATAACAGCATTACACCCGGCAACGAGATGAAGCCGGACGCTCTCCTTGACTACGATGCAACTATTGCAAGCGGCAGCAATGTTGATCCTCAGGTGGATCTTACATCCGCAAGAAGCATCCTTAACTTTGCACGTGACAATAACATTCCTGTAAGAGGACACGTTCTTGTATGGCATCAGCAGACTCCCGACTGGTTCTTCCGTGAGAACTACGAAGCAGGCGGTGCATGGGCTTCCGAGGAGGTCATGACCCAGCGTCTTGAGAACTACATCAAGAACGTATTCGCAGCTCTTGATGAGGAATATCCGGATGTAAACTTCTACGCATACGACGTTGTAAACGAGTGCTATCTGGACAGCGGTAATCTCCGTGAACCGGGCGCAAACAATGGCAGCCAGCAGACATCTCCGTGGATGCAGATCTATGGCGATGACGAGTACATTGAGCTTGCATTTACATACGCAAGAAAGTACGCTCCTGAGGGCACAAAGCTTTACTACAACGACTTCAACGAATACATCGACGGCAAGACAAACGCTATGTGCGAGCTGGCAACAAGACTCAGCGCAAAGGGCGTTCTTGACGGTCTTGGACTTCAGTCACATCTGGATGTAGGCTTCCCGTCCGCTTCTGCATACCGCAAGGCTATGGAAAAGTTTGTTGCTACCGGCGTTGATATTCAGGTAACAGAGCTTGATATTACAACATCTGATACTTCTGAGGCTGGTCTTGAAAAGCAGGCTCAGATCTACAGCGATATCATGGACGTCTGCGTTGATTATGCAGACAGCATTTCCGCAGTAGTATTCTGGGGCATCACAGATGATACAAGCTGGAGAGGCGACCGTCTGCCGCTGCTCTTCAACGGCGACTATACAGCAAAGCCCTCTTACTATGCTATCATTGACGGCATTGAGTCTACCGGCACAACAACTACTGCAACTACAACTACCACTACAACAACAGAGACTACTACAACTACAACAGAATCTTCTACCACAACTATTATTTTCGACTATGCTACAAAGGTTGAATATGATGATTCTCCTATGGAGATCGGCGAAACACGAGCTGTACGCTTCTATCATCCTGAAACGGGAACTGCTGCCAATGCGCAGTTTATGGAAGTGTCTGATAACATCACTTATGAATATGAGGAAGGCTCTGATACAGTTTACATCACAGCTACAGCTTCCGGTGATGCAAAGATGTATATTCTGGCAGAAGGCTGTGCATTCGGCGCTTATGTGAATCTTGAAGTTCTTAATGGTGAACTTACAACAACTACTACGACCGATACAACTACTGCAACTACCACAACTACCACAGAGACTGAAACAACCACAACAGAAACTACAACTACAAATTCAGGTCCTGCACCTGATGTTAATGTTGGCGACGTAAACCTTGACGGTATCGTTTCCATGATCGACCTTGTAATGCTCAATAAGTTCAATGCAAAGATCATTTCCTTCAATGCTGAGCAGGAAGCAAATGCTGAGTGCTGCTCCGATGGAGTTCTTAACGGCTCTGACGCTACAGTACTCCTGAAGTTCCTTGTTCTTTCAATCAAGGTAATGCCTGTTGTTCCTGAGGCTTAAAGGCAAATACAAATAAGAATGCACCTGCATAGAAGCAGGTGCATTTTTCTGCGTTAATATAATCCCATGATATAATCATCAATAGTGTTCCAGTCATTCTCATTTGCCGGAGCGTACGTATCGTTTTCATCAATGATTATTTCTATTGTAAAGTCCACATTATCCTTATACTTCAGCGAATCGGAGCAGGTTCTCAGAGCGTCCAGTATCGACAGTGCATAGCTGTTTTCAAGTTCAGCCTCAAACTGAGCATATTCCTCATCCGACATATTTTCAATCGCTTCATTTCCCATCTCGCTTACAAGATCTTCTACATTTGCATTGTATTCATCAATGCAGGTCTGGATGCCCGTTTCCATCTGGGCAAGTATATCAATAGGCTTTATGGATACTGTGACATAGCAGCTGTCCTTGCCGTTTTCTGCGGAGGATACTGTATATTTAGCCTTGCTGAGAAGCTCTCTGGAAAACTCAGTATATTCATCCACGACCCCAGCTTCCACGTTATCAAGATCGACCTCGCAGTAAAATGCAATGGAGTCGGCGTAGTACTTTATCGTGCTGTCATACATTTCCTGAGCAGCTGTCTCGTCAGAGCCAGTGGAGTAAAGATAGTAGTCAAAATCTCCCTTATATGAAGCGTCCAGCACACCTGTTACATAGTCGCTTGAAAAGCTGCTGTCAACTCCGCCGCATCCGGTAAGGAGCGTGCATACAGCTGTAAATGCCGCAATAGCTGAAAAAAACTTTCTCATAAAAAGCCTCCTCTTAAAATTCTTTTTGTTATTATATCACACATATCCGCAAATGTCAACGCTCCGCATACATCGCTGACCTGCGGGCATAATAGCAAAAAACACAGGAGGTAAATAGATTTGGTTTATAAGGCGTTATTCTGGTATGTCACAGTACCGCTTGTTATCAGTGCGGCAGCTGTGATGCTCATATCTCCCGTAAGCTTTTCCCTGACGATCAGCAAGAAGAATTAACCGGATTAAGGCAGGTCGTCCGCTTGCAATTCTGCCGGAAATGTAGTATACTAAGCTGAGAGGTGAGGTTTATGGAAAAGCATATTCCGGCTATTGCAGATAAGCTTATGAAGGACAGTACTCTGCCTGATGATGAAATGAAGCTCCTGCTGGAGGCTGAGTATAACGATGAAATTCTCTTTGAAAGAGCCAGCATGGTAAGACATCAGATTTTCGGCAGCGAGGTGTACCTGAGAGGCATAATCGAATTTACCAATATTTGCCGCAACAACTGCTATTACTGCGGTATAAGGCGTGACAACAGGAATATTAGAAGATACCGCCTGACTCAGGAGGAAATACTTGAATGCTGCTGCGAGGGCTTCAGACAGGGCTACAGGACATTTGTGCTTCAGGGCGGAGAGGATATGTACTTTACTGATGAGCGTATGTGCAGCATTATATCTGAAATAAAGTCACGCTTCCCGGAATGCACCATAACACTTTCAATGGGCGAGCGTTCACGGGAAAGCTACAAGGCACTGTATGACGCCGGTGCAAGGCGGTATCTTCTTAGGCATGAAACAGCTGATGAATGTCACTACCGGAAGCTCCATCCCGAGGAAATGTCCCTTGAAAACAGGAAGCGCTGCCTCTTTGACCTGAAGGAGACCGGCTTCGAGACAGGCAGCGGATTCATGGTAGGCTCGCCCTATCAGACCACGGAAAATATAATAGCTGACCTGAATTTCCTCAGGGAGCTTCAGCCTCATATGATAGGTATTGGCACATATATAACCCATAAGGATACGCCCTTTGCGCATTTCAGCACAGGCAGCCTGCGGCTTACGCTGAGGCTTGTATCTGTACTGAGACTTATGTTTCCTCATGCGAATATTCCAGCTACAACTGCCCTTGGGACAATTCATCCAAAGGGCCGTGAAATGGGGCTTGCTGCCGGTGCGAATGTTCTCATGAACAACATCAGTCCCTCTGATGTAAGGAGACATTATTCACTGTATGACGGCAAGAATACTGCCGGATGAGGTCTTGCAAAATGAGGTGATCTGTGATATAATATAATCTCAGATAATGATAAAGGAGAGTAAAAATGAGGATAATACTTGCATCCGGCTCACCAAGACGGCGTGAGCTTATGGGATTTATAACAGAGGATTTTCTGGTTGCTGTAACTGATGCAGATGAGGTGCTTCCGGAGGATATTGCCGCCGAGGAAGCTGCGGAGTTTCTTGCTGAGAAGAAGGCGAGAGCTGCTGCGGTGTTCTATCCTGATGATATTGTAATAGGCTGTGATACTACGGTCATACATAACGGCATGGTTCTCGGCAAGCCTTATGACAGAGAGGACGCCGGCTGTATGCTCAGAGCATTGTCAGGCTGCACGCACAAGGTAATAACCGGTGTCGCTGTTATGTGCAGGGGTAAGGTAACATCATTTTCAGAGGTGACGGAGGTTGAATTTTATCCTCTGACTGAACAGGAGATCGAAAGCTATCTTGACACTGACGAGCCTTACGACAAGGCTGGAAGCTACGGCATTCAGGGAAAAGGCTCTCTCTTTGTAAAGGGAATAAGGGGCGATTATTTTAATGTAGTAGGTCTGCCGGCGGCAAGACTCAAAAGAAAGCTTCAGGAGATAAAGGAGATATAACATGAACAAAAAGGAACTTAACGAGCTGAGGAAGAATTTTTCCGAGTCAAGCGACCTGTTTACTCTGAACCATGTGGTTTCAGCTTTTGTGGACGCTGAAAAGAACGTGCACTGCGTAAAGTCCGCAGCCTTTCACAATCTGCCTTCAGAGGAAACGGAGTGCTACATGAACACCCTGAAGCGTGTCCTTGCAGGTACGCTTGGCAAGGGTCTGCTTGAGTATGAATTTCCTAATGAGGCATACGAGGAGACCGGCGCCCAGAGCATACTCTACGGCGGTCTTATGTCAAGACTTGAAGATGAAAGTGCTGTAAGCGTTATCCTCGACCAGATCGTAAGCAATATGGAATACGTTTCAACCTACGCAATTCTCATCGGACACTGTACATATACTGTATTCAACAAGACAAGAAACGACGAGGAAAATCCCTATGATACCATAGACTATTCCTTCCTTGTGACTGCGATATGTCCTGTTGAGATACGTGTTGATGGTCTTGTGTATAACGAGGAGGTAGGCGGGATCGTCCGTAAGACTGAATATGACAGAATAGTATCTGAGATACCTACAGACGGTTTCCTGTATCCTACATTTACCGGCAGAGGTCCGGATGTGAACCATGTGCTCTACTCCGCACGCAAGCCCAAGGAGGTAAACCGTTCTATCGTTGAAAATGTACTGGGCTGCAAGTTCGTATGTACAGCGGTACAGGAAAAGGCAAGCTTCCACAGCCTTATGGAGGATATCGTTGCAGAGGAGCTGAGCTATACTGTTATAACTGATGTAAACGACAAGCTTCAGAGTATAGCTCAGGAATACAAGAACGAGCCTGACCTGCCATCTGTTGATGATATCCAGATGAGAGATATTCTTCTCGATTCAGGCGTAAGTGAGGAGAAGGCTGAGAAGGTGCAGAATATGTACCGTGAGATCACAAGGGAAAAGCCCTTGTCAGTATGCAATCTTACTGAGAACAAGACTACTCTTACAGCTGAGGGCATTACTATACAGATAGCCAAGGACGCTACTAACCGTGTCCGTACACAGTACATAGACGGCAGACGTTATCTTCTTATAGACCTTGAGGAGCCGGATATTCAGGTGAACGGAATGAAGGTGACTCTACAGGAAGCTTTGCAGGCAGCAGACGCTTCTGAGGAAGAGGGCGAGGAAGCGCTGACAGTTTAAACAAAAGCAACGGCAAGCATTATGCTTGCCGTTATTTTTATAGTGATTTACTTTTCAGAAGATAAATAAGCAAGAGGCGAGGGGACATCTACAAGGTCATCCCATGTACAGGTAAGCCCTGCGGCGTTTCTTGCGTAATAGGTGAGTACAAGACCAGCGTCGTTGATGGTAATAGCGCCGTCCCTGTCGGTATCGGCATAATCAGTGAGTACTGCGTTCAGTTCCTCGTCATCTTCACTGAAAGCGAAGTCAAGGCTGGCTGCACGGGATGCGTAGCAGGTGAGAATGTGAGCCGCATCGTCAATACCGACTGAGCCTGTCTGGTCAACGTCGCCAAGCTTTTTCTGAAGCATATACCATTCAAGATCCATCACGCAGTCAGTATCATAGCCGAATGCTTCCAGCTCACTGGTGTTGTCATTGAGGACGATATTTGCAAGTCCGTACACAGCGTCATTCCAGCCGCTGTTTGCAGGGTCAGCAAGCTCTATACGTACAATAGAAGCGTCGCTGCAGTCAAACCAGAAGCATCCTTCTTCCATGCCTGCCTTGCAGTCCACCTCGTATTCCATGACGTTATCCTTGTATATACGCAGG
>JAZNOB010000061.1:0-12504 GCA_045580565.1 Ruminococcus sp. | reverse complement strand
TCCCCCTCCCTTTCACAAGGGAGGCTAAATAGGTTTTTCGACAGACTGAAACTGCCGCAAAGCGGCAGTTTCTCTTTTATTCACCATGTCCTCTGAAATGAGTCATAGAGGGTGCGGCACTGCGGAAGCGCTTGATCTCCTCAGCCTCTCTCGCAGCCTTTTCCTCCTCAGTCTCCTCAGCAGGCTCGTTGTCTGTAGTATCCTCGTCATCGCTGAGAATGCTCTTGTAGCCGTCATCATGAGCAGCCTTTTCAGCCTCCTCCTCAGCAGCAAGGCGTTCCGCCTTCGCCTGACGGAGTGCTTCCTTTTCCTCAGCTGTCATCATGTTGTTTTTTACGATCCTCAATGCAAAGAATACGATCACAATAACTACCGCAGCGCCTACTACCCAGAATACAACCTTTTTCCAAGGGAAGCTTCTGGGACTGAAGCCTACGCTAAGATCAGCGTCCTTGCAGGATTTTATATAAGACTCAGCGGCCTCAAAGCCACGGAGCATAAAGCCCTCAAGAGCTGTCGGGATCGCATTGCCGGATGCGTCTGTGATTTCAGTTACGCCAAAGGCATTGTCTCCGATAGCCGTTACACGCTTGGGAAGTATGACCTCAGTAAGGTTCTCGCATACATAGAAAGCCTGATCGCCGATAACCAGCGGTTCACCTTCGCCCTCGTCATCATCCTCAGCGCCCTCAAAGGTCACGCCTGCAAGAGACACGCAGTCCGCAAAGGAAGCATTCATTATCTGAGTCACGCTTTCCGGAATAGTCACGCTTCTGAGGGATGAGCAGTACTCAAATGCGCTTGAACCGATAGTGGTAAGAGTAGACGGCAGATATACCTCCTCAAGAGCACTGCACTGGAAGAACGCGCCGTCGTATATATCCACAACGCCCTCAGGTACAACGAATACCGCATCAGTACGGGACGACGGATAGCAGTAGAGTATAGTCTCATCCTTGCTGTAAAGGATGCCGTCATTCATGGCATAATTGGGATGGTTTTCGTCAGCGGTCAGCGCTGTAAGTCCCGAGCATCCCAGAAACGGCGCATCACCGATGCTTTCAAGAGTAGCCGGAATATGGAAGCTTTCAAGGGAGACACAGCCCATAAAGGTGTATCCGCCGAGAGAAGTAAGACTTTCGGGAATATCTATTCCTGTAAGGGATACGCAGCCCATGAAGGAATATGCGCCCATTTCCGTAAGAGACACCGGCAGAGCGATGTTTGTGAGAGCCATACACTCACGGAACGCTTCATCTCCGATATAGGTAATATTATCGCCCATTTCCACTGTTTCCAGAGCTGAGCAGAACGCAAATGCGCCTGTGGATATCTCCGTTACAGACTCCGGAATGGTTATTTTTTTGAGAGAAGTACATTCAGCAAAGGCGTACTGACCGATGTATGTGAACTCCTCGCTGTTAGGCAGTGTAATTGACTGGAGCTGTGTGCATCCTGCGAACGCACCGTCTGCCACGCCGATTACAGTAAAGCCGTCCATTTCCGGCATGATGTTTACGAAGCTTGCAGCAGTATCGCAGGCAGTTATCTCAACAAAGCGTGAGTCGTCGATAACAGTATATGTAACGATACCGTCGTCGAAGGATGTAACATCTTCAGCGTCGGCAATATCACCTGACGCAAGGTCTGCATATACCGGAAGCATACCAGCCGCACCTATGACCGCAGCTGCAAGACCTCCTGAGATAAGCCGGAAAATAGTTGATTTTTTCATAGCTTTATCCTTTCTTTTTATTGTTTCTGTCAGGACGCTTTGTCTCGCTGCCCTTTCTGCCGCCCTTTACAGGCTTTATCTTATTTGCGTTTACTATACGCACAATAAGCAGCACGATTGCGCCCACAATAAGAACTGCGCCGGCAATAATGCCAACAGTCGTCCATATCCTGCCGCTGTATGTACCTGTCCCCTCAAGGTCATACAGCTTGACAAACTCGTATATTGCCTTGTTATTGCGGTAATCCACAACAAATCCCGGAACCTTTATAGGCTCAGTATCCTCTGATTCTGCATAATAGCCGAAAGCACCGTCACCGATAGAAGTAATAGTATTCGGCAGGCTGAGCTTTTTCAGTGCAATACAGTTAAAGAAGCTGTACTGTCCGATAGTCTCCACGCCTTCGGGCACAGTGATCTCAGTAAGACCTGCGCAGGTGTGGAAGGTATAGTTGCCTACTGTTTTAAGAGTAGACGGGAAATTCACCTTTTCGAGGGATGAGCAGTAGGACATCATATATGCGCCCAGTTCAGTTGTGCCCTCAGGGAAGGTTATCTCTTTAAGTCCTGTACAGCGGAAGAATACATCCATGCCGTAAACTGTAGCCTGATTCAGGTCAACGGAGGTGAGATGCACAGCGTCAACGAAGCAGCCGTTAGCAAGCTGAGTGCAGCCGTCGGGAACGGTATATTCGCTGTTTTCGATAGCCTCAGGGTAACGGACCAGCGTGACCATATCCTTTGTGAAAAGAACGCCGTCCACATCGCAGAACATCTCGTTGTTCTCATCTACAGCAAATTCATCCAGAGATGAACAGCCAAGGAAAACGTATTTGCCGATGTTCACCATATTCTCCGGTATCTCCATAAGGAGCATAGAGGAGCAGTTCTCAAAGGCATAGTCGCCGATAGTGGTAAGGCTTTCGGGAAGCTTTGCCGCCGTAAGAGAGGTGCAGCCGTAGAAACACTCAGGGCCGATGACCTCTGTGCCTTCGCCTACAATAACAGTTTCAAGAGAGGTGCATTCATAAAAGGTCGCCTCAGGCAGCTCTGTTATGCCTGTTGGCAGAACTATATCCCTGAGAGAAGTACAGCCGTCAAATACGCCTGCGCCCATAGAGGTTATCTCCTCGGGCATATAGATCCATTCAAGAGCAGTGCAAGCGGAAAATGCCTGTCTGCCGATAGTATCAATGCTCTCCGGAAGTGTGACCGATTCAAGGAAATAGCATTCGGAAAATGCGCTGCCGGCGATCTCTGTTACCGGCGCACCGTCTATCTCCGCAGGAACATTGCAGTTCGTTTCATTCTGGAGACAGTTGGTGATAATAACGTGACCGTCCTCTGCGATCTGATATTCAAGGTTCTCGAAGCTGAGAGTCTCCGCATCATCCTCGGCATATGCGGGAAGTGCCGGCATAGCACCCAGAAGCATGAAAGCGGAAATCGCTGCTGCAAGCCAGTTTCTTTTCATAAGGCTCATTCCTTTTCTTCCTTTGCGGCTTCCTTCACAGGCTCAGCCTTCTTTTCTTTTTTGTCTGATTTTTTGCTGCTGTCCTTTTTAGAGGATATAACAACAGCTGCCACGCCTCCGCAGAGTACGCCGCCGCCAAGTACCAGCAGAACGATCTTCAGCACTGTTTTGAGAGAATCGCTGTTATCCTCCTCGACGGTTACTGAAACATTTTCAGTTTCGCTGCTTTCGTCAGAGTTGGCTTCAGCTTCAGCCTCATCCTCGCCGCTGAGCATTGCTTTAAGCTGAGCTTCGGTCTTTGCAATGAAGGTGAAGTTGTTTTCGTAGTCATATTCCTCGTCACGATCCGTGCAGTAGGTCTGAGCAATTGAACCGGAAAGACCGTATATAACAAGTGTGCTGTAGGATGTTGAAAGGTTGGTATCATAGCCAAGAGCGCAGTAGCCGATGGTTTCCACAGAAGGTGGAATAACGATATCACGGACTGCTGTACCTGCGAATGAACTCTGTCCGATCTCCAGCAGACCTTCATTGAGGGTTACCTTGCTGAGATTTGCGCAGCCTGCAAATGTAGCGGAGCTGACATACAGAAGCTTCGGCGGAGTTTTGAATTCAGTGAGACGTGTCATATACGCACAGGCATATGAACCGATCTCTGTTACAGTATCCGGAATATCAAGCTTCTGGATTGGTGTATAGGCAAAAGCCCATGTGTCGATATAGATAAGACCATCCGGCAAAGTAAGCTCGGTAAGATTTGTATTTGACGCAAAGCAGCCGTGGTAGATCTCCTCAACGCCGTCCGGAACGACATAGGATGTATCGGTCTTTTTCGGAGGATATGCAACGATAGCAATACCGTCCTTTGAGAAAAGAACGCCGTCCTCGGTCTTGTACATGGGGTGGGCATCGCTTACGATAAACTCGGTAATGCCTGTGCCGTAGAATGCGCTTGCGCCGATATGGCAGAGGTTATCCGGAATGGTAACGGTCTCGATTCCATCCTGCATATTGAATACGAAGTCTCCAAGACCTACGACAGTTTCGCCGTCGATTTCTTCAGGAAGAACGACATCCGCTTCATCAGGCTCGTATGCTGTAATAACAGCACCGCCGTACTCCTCGTCTATATGATATGTATATTCACCGGATGTGATCTCCTCCGGCTTAGCTGCCGCTGCTTCTGTGGCAGCCTCTGTTGTTTCTTCTGTATCCGCAAAGGCAGACATACCTGCACAGCCAATGCACATCAAGCCTGCAATCGCTGCTGCGGAAAGCTTTCTAAGTGAAAGCATATGGTCACGTCCTTTCAATCTTTTCTTTGAATCCTTATATATACATTTAATTGCGCCGCCAAAGCCTCCCCTTACTAAGGGGAGCCTTAGGCGGTGCTCTTTACACATTATAAAAACAAAACTGAAATTTACTCAACAGTTACCGACTTCGCCAGATTTCTCGGCTTATCAACGTCATTGCCCTTGTGGACAGATGTGTAATAAGCGATCAGCTGCAGCGGAACTACTGCCAGCATCGGCATGAGCATATCATCAAATTCAGGCAGACCGAATTTGAGGTCAGCAGTATTAGTTTCCGGCTCATAGGAATCTCTGCAAATGAGAACTACCTTAGCGCCACGTGACTTTACTTCCTGAATGTTGCTTACAGTCTTTTCAAACAGCTCCTTCTGGGTTGCAACGGCAATTACCGGCATACCGTCATGGATAAGGGAAATAGTACCGTGCTTCAGCTCACCTGCTGCATAGGATTCAGAGTGAATGTAGGAAATCTCCTTCAGCTTCAGTGAGCCTTCCATACTCAGAGCATAGTCAAGACCTCTGCCGATGTAAAGCAGGCTGTCAGCAGTAATAAGGGAAGCTGCGATATACTGAGTCATTTCCTTCTTTTCAAGGAGCTTTTCGATCATATCGGGAGTCTCCTGTAAAAGTGCAACGAGTCTTCTGCACTCATCCTCGTCAATAGCACCAACAGCCAGAGCCATTTCAAACGCAAAGAGATACATTACAGCGATCTGCACCATGTAAGCCTTTGTGGATGCAACAGCGATCTCAGGGCCGGCATGAGTATAGATAAGCATATCAGCTTCACGTGCGATAGAGCTGCCCATAGCATTTACGATAGCAAGAGTCTTAGCGCCCTTCTTCTTGGCAAGGTGCATAGCAGCCTTACTGTCAGCAGTTTCGCCGGACTGTGAAATGATAATAACAAGATCGCCTTCGCCTACGATGGGATCACGGTAACGGAACTCAGAGGCAATATCCACAACGACTGGAACTCTCGCCAGTTTTTCCATAACGTACTTACCCACCATACCAGCGTGCATAGCAGTACCGCAGGCAACAATGAATATCTGACGGAAGTTCTTCAGAGAGTCAAGGGTAATGCCGCATTCTTCAAGGCTGGGCAGACCGTCCTTGATACGAGGAGTGATAGTATTGCGGATAGCTGTGGGCTGCTCGTGGATCTCCTTGAGCATAAAGTGCTCATAGCCGCCCTTGCCGATAGCCTCAACATCCCAGTCGGCAGTTTTAAGCTCCTTCTCTATCTTTCTTCCGAATGAATCGAAGATCTTTACGCCGGTGCTGTCCAGAACAGCGATCTCCTCGTGTTCAAGGAGATAGTAGTCCTTTGTGTAGTCGAGAACAGCAGGAACGTCGGAAGCGATAAAGCTTTCGTCCTTGCCAACGCCTACGATAAGGGGGCTTTCCTTGCGGACAGCGTAAACAACGCCGGGATGGTCAGCGAAGATAACACCTAAAGCGTATGAGCCTTCAAGGTCACGGATGGTTTCTGTGATAGTTTCAATAGGGCTGCCGTTGTAGTTGTAGTCAAGGAGCTTAGCAGCGACCTCGGTATCAGTATCACTTGCAAAGGTAACACCCTTGTCGGAGAGATAGTCCTTTATCTCCTTGTAGTTTTCGATAATGCCGTTATGTACGATGGTAACTCTGCCGCCGCTGTGGGGATGGGAGTTTACATCTGACGGCTCACCGTGAGTAGCCCAGCGAGTGTGACCGATACCAGCATTGCCGGAGGGCTTGCCGTCCTGATTCATACGATCAACAAGGTTCTGAAGTCTGCCCTTGGATTTTGCCACATGTATTTTCTGATTATTGTCAAAAACGGCGATACCAGCTGAGTCATAGCCACGGTATTCCAGCTTTGAGAGTCCATTGATCAAAACGTCAGTACAATTTCTGTGACCAACGTATCCGACGATTCCGCACATAGAGAATCCTCCTTAAAGTTATAAGTTTGTTTATAGAATATATTTTTCAGCCACTGCGTCAGCGCATAAGCTGCATACCTTATTATTATATCATAATATGTGACAGATTGCAAGCGGGAATATGGAGAGTTTGAGGAAAATTTTGTGATAATTGAGGAAGCTCTTTGATTATAAACACAAAGCCTGAATGCAATGCGTTTCGCATTGACACTCAGGCAGCTTTGCTGTATAATTATGTCAGAGCACATCGAAGCGGATACATATTGTGTATGTGTATAGGCGGTCAATTCTCGCTTCCGGAAGGGAGTGATTGCTATGACATGGATGGAGTTTCTTACTCTCATACTTGTTATCTGTAATATCGTAACGATATTTCAAAACAGCAATAAAAGGAAATAACCGCCCCTACTCGCAATAGGACGGTTATTTCGTACATTCGAAAAACACTTATTGGGAGCTGACCGCCTGTCGGCGTGCTCTCTTTACATATATATTATAACCCATAACCGCCGGAAAGTCAAGGGATTTCTTGACACTCAGGCAGCTTTGCTGTATAATTATGTCAGAGCACATCGAAGCGGATACATATTGTGTATGTGTATAGGCGGTCAAATCCAGGCTCCGGAAAGGAGCTGATATTATGGAAAGTGTAGTTACATGGGAAGCGCTGATTCAGTTCGGCATTTTTCTTGTCAGTTTCACTGCACTGCTTCACGCAGTTATTCATAATAAAAGGAAATAACCGCCCCGGCTGCAAATAGGGCGGTTATTTCTATTAACCAATCTCTTTGGAGCTGACCGCCTGTCGGCGTGCTCTATATATATATTATACCCTGAAAGCCCTGAAAAGTCAATGGCTTTTTCTTTTGCTACACAGCCTCTGCGCCGGACATACCGGTATACAGCTGGTAGTATCTGCCCTTCAGCGCCATAAGCTCCTCATGAGGGCCACGCTCAATTATCCTGCCGTGGTCGAGAACCATGATGACATCGGAGTTCTGTATGGTAGACAGTCTGTGAGCAATTACAAATACCGTTCTGCCCTGCATAAGTGCGTCCATGCCCGCCTGAACTATACGCTCAGTTCTCGTATCAATGGAGGATGTCGCTTCGTCAAGGATCATTACCGGAGGATCTGCAACGGCTGCTCTTGCAATGGAAAGAAGCTGTCTCTGACCCTGTGAAAGTCCTGCGCCGTCGCCGGAAAGAACTGTATCATAGCCATCCGCAAGAAGCTCGATAAAATCATGTGCTCCGGCTCTCTTTGCAGCAGCAATACATTCCTCGTCCGTTGCGTCAAGGCGTCCGTAGCGGATATTCTCCATGACTGTGCCTGTAAACAGGTTTACATCCTGAAGAACTACGCCAAGAGAACGCCGGAGGTCGGACTTTCTTATCTTGTTGATATTGATGCCGTCATAGCGGACCTTTCCGTCGGCTATGTCATAGAAACGGTTGATAAGGTTGGTGATGGTAGTCTTTCCTGCGCCTGTCGTGCCCACAAAGGCTATCTTCTGACCCGGCTCTGCGAAAAGGGTTATATCGTGGAGAACGGTCTTTTCCGGAACGTATGCAAAGTCAACTTCAGTAAGACGCACATCTCCGGCAAGTCTTGTATAGGTAATGCTTCCGTCGCTGTGAGGATGCTTCCATGCCCATACGCCGGTTCGCTCTGTGCATTCTGAGAGAGTGCCGTCGGGATTCTCCCTTGCATTTACAAGGGTAACGTATCCTTCATCTGTTTCCGGTTCTTCATCAAGAAGCCTGAATATTCTCTCCGCACCAGCCATCGCCATAACGATAGAGCTTGCCTGCTGTGCGATCTGACCGATAGGCTGGGTGAAGCTTTTGCTCAGCTGCAAAAATGCCGCAACTGCACCAAGCGTAACGCCGCCAACGCCGAATATAGCAAGAGTTCCGCCGAATACGCCGAGGAGCGCATACTGGAGATGACCAAGGTTGTTGTTCACCGGTCCGAGGATATTTACATAGGTGTGAGCCTTCGAGGACTGTTCGAAAAGCATTTCGTTTCTTCTGTCGAATTCCTCAGCCGTTTCATCCTCACGGCAGAATACCTTTACAACCTTCTGACCGTGTATCATTTCTTCAACGTAGCCGTTTACATCACCGAGGGTTCTCTGCTGCTCTGCAAAAAACTTTCCGCTTTTGCTGCCGATATTTGCAGTGATAATGAACATTATCACCACAAAGGCGAGAACGAATGCAGTCATCCATACGCTTGTGGTTATCATGGAGATGAAAACCGCTATGATAGTTACCGCAGATGACAGAAACTGAGGCACGCTCTGGGTTATCATCTGACGGAGAGTATCGGTGTCATTGGTGTAAAGGCTCATGGTGTCGCCTGCAGGATTCTGGTCGAAATAACGCACAGGCAGAGTCTGCATATGGGAGAACATATCGTCACGCACCTTCTTCAGAACGCCCTGAGCAATGCGTATCATAAGTCTTGACTGAACGAAGTTTGCTATTATGCCAGCCACGAAAACACACGCCATCGTGGTTATAGCTGAAAGAAGTCCGCTGAAATCGGTGTTTCCTGCAAGAAGCATGGGTGAAATGTAGTCGTCGATAAGAGTTTTCATAAAGAGAGAACCTGCAACACCGGCAACTGCGCTTACAAGGATGCACACAATAACAGGTATCATCATAAACCGGTACTTTCCAAGATAGCTTATAAGACGTTTGAAGGTCTTTTTAGCGTCCTTGGGCGGAGTTCCTACAGGCGGCATATTTCTTCCGCCTCTCATTGGTCTGCTCATTGCGGTACACTTCCTTTCTGCTGGGCTTCATATACCTCACGGTATATCTCGTTGTTTTCTATAAGCTCCTCATGTGTACCAACGCCTGTTACAACGCCATTGTCAAGAACTATGGTGAAGTCAGCGTCCTCGATAGAGCTTATTCTCTGAGCAATGATGAACTTTGTAGTATCCGGAATCTCCTCAAGGAACGCCCTTCTTATCATAGCGTCAGTATGTGTATCAACTGCACTTGTGGAGTCATCCAGAATAAGTATCTTGGGTTTTTTGAGAAGTGCTCTTGCAATACAGAGTCTCTGCTTCTGTCCGCCGGAGACATTTGTACCGCCCTGTTCGATGTAGGTATCATAGCCGTCGGGGAATGCGCTTACGAAATCATGAGCGCAGGCAAGCTTACAGGCGTGGATCATCTCCTCATCTGTTGCGTCCTCATTGCCCCAGCGGAGATTCTCCTTGATAGTTCCGGAGAAAAGAACGTTCTTCTGAAGCACCATAGCCACCTGTTCACGGAGAACGTCAAGGTCATATTCACGTACATCCAGACCGCCGACCTTTACGCTGCCCTTAGTAACATCGTAAAGACGTGGGATAAGCTGTACAAGGGAGCTTTTGCCGCTGCCTGTACCTCCGAGGATGCCGACAGTTGCGCCAGCCGGAATGGTAATGTCAATATTTTTAAGGCAGCATTTATCCGCCTTGCCGGAGTAGCTGAAGCTTACATTTTCAAATGTAACAGAGCCGTCCTTCACCTCACAGACAGCGTTAGCCGGACTGTGGATATCGCTCTTTTCGTTCAGTATCTCAACAACTCTCTCTGCAGAAGCTCTTGACATGATTATCATAACGAACACCATAGACAGCATCATAAGGCTGCCGAGGATCTGTATTGCGTAGGTCATCATGCTCATAAGCTCGCCAGTGCTGAAGTCCGTACCGCCTGACAGCACGATAAGTCTCGCACCGAACCAGCTGATAAGGATAATGGCAGTGTACATACAGGTCTGCATAAGAGGATTTGTGAGAGTCATGCGCTTTTCAGCCTTGACGAAGTCCGAATATATCTCACCTGAGATATCCCCGAACTTTTTCTTTTCGTATTCCTCACGGACAAAGGATTTTACCACACGAATACCGTGGAGGTTCTCCTGTACAACGCCGTTGAGCTTGTCGTAGGTTTTGAAAACACGTTTGAAGATAGGGTGAACCTTAGTCATGATAAGGAAAATACCGATTGCCAGTACGGGCATAATACACAGGAATATGACCGAGAGCCTTGCATTTACCATAAACGCCATCACCAGTGAAAAGATGAGCATGGTGGGAGTTCTCAGAGCGATACGCACCAGCATCTGGTATGAGTTCTGCAAATTCTGCACATCGGTGGTAAGTCGTGTGACAATACTGGATGCAGAGAACTTGTCGATATTTGAGAAAGAGTAGGTCTGCACGTTATAGAACATATCGTGTCTCAGGTTTTTAGCGAAGCCTGATGAGGCGATCGCCGCATATTTTCCGGCGAGGATGCCGAACAGCAGGGACATGATGACGGACACAATAAGTGCGCAGCCTGTAACAATAAGAGCGTGCAGGTTTCCGCCGTCTATTCCATCATCAATGAGTTTAGCCATAAACAGTGGTATAATTACCTCCATTACGACCTCCATTGTAATGAAAATCGGCGCAAGGATGGTGGGTTTTTTATACTCACGTATACTGCCCATAAGCTTACGTATCATAGTTTTTCCTCCAATCTTTACGTTATCTTTATATTATACCACGAACTGGTAAACAAGTAAAGGTTTTTTGGTGTTAGACTGGTGAAAAAAAGCTGCCGCAGGTCGATCCCTGCAGCAGCTTGTAGATATAGTATAGGTGTTATTTTATTGCAAAGCTTATCTGAGCCCAGCCGCAAGCTCAGCATATACGTTGAGCACCTTTACCGCATCATCGAGAGTAACGCTTCCGTCACCGTTTACATCCATATCAGCAGTCTCAGCAGCAGGAGCAATGCCGGCAGCGGTGTTTGCATAGTGCGTCAGAACCTGCACTGCGTCGTCAAGGTCAACTGCACCGCTCTGGTTTGTGTCGCAGGATTCTTCTTCCTGTATGGCGGTGAGGAGGTCGGTGGGTTCGGTTGAGAAGAATGTTACACTAAGAGAGCTATCCATAATATTATACGTACTTGTGATGCTGTAATCAGTATTCAGAGAATCCTTTATCTGAATAAACCTCTCAAATTCAGTTACATCGTTAAAGCTGACATCATACACACCATCGCTAAGGTCGTCAATTGAAACGTCAGAAGAATATTCCGCCAATATCTCAGCAAGCTTGTCTTCCCCTTCGCTATATCTGACTTTAAGCAGATTGCAGACTTGATATTTTTGATAAAACACTGAGGTTGAATGATATGAAGCTGCATTTATAACTCCGTCTTTGCACATAAGCTTGCAGACTTCTTTACACTGCCTATATTTATCACTTACTGACGCAGGATTCATCGGGTCATCGCCCTCGTCAATTCTGTCATACAGATATATACCATCATCCGTTACATCAAAATCAAGCTCAGCAAGGTATTCCTCATAAACATTATCCCACTCGCTCCAGTCGATCAAATCAACTTCCAGATTATTGTAGTTGAAATCATAGCACTCAATTACATCAAACATTTTGCCGCCGGAAGAATTTGATACATAATAAAAGGTATCCTTATACTGTTCGTACCCATGTTCTGCCAAAAGCGAAGCCGCCGCAGCCGGTTCATAACCTGCGGCTGCATTTACCGCAGATATATTCGCAAGCAGTGCAAAGCTTGTTATAAAAGCTGCTATTTTTTTCATATCACTCACCATCCTTTCCGAGCCAGTCTATATTCGGATTGTTTTTGTAGAAGTGGAGGAGTTCGGTGGTTATGCGAACTGCGCCGCCGTTGTTTGTTATAGATTCCGTGGCTACCATCCCTTTCGTCACATGGTCCGTTTCTGCTTTTGGTCGTAGTTTGGATACACGTATGAGCTTCATTTTCCTGACACCACCTCCATTATTTACCTTACAACATAATTATATCATGTTCACAACTTGCCGTCAATTGGCGGTTTTAACAGATTTTGAACCCGTTTTTTGTATATATGCACAAAACTCAACACAAAAACCACCACCTTTTTCTACACTCTGAACTTTCAATATTATGTGCAATTGCTACAAACGCCGCGATTATGCGAAGTCGGAGGCCAAGCGGTCTTAGGAAGACAATTTCATCACA
>JAZNOB010000060.1:0-6285 GCA_045580565.1 Ruminococcus sp. | reverse complement strand
GCAGCTGACTGAGGGATTGGTTTTCGAAGCGAAAAGCTGAAATTTCAGTTTGTTTATCACTGAGCAATCCCTCCACCGCAGCAAGCTGCGGTCCCCCTCACTTTAACAAGGGAGGCTTATTATGTGCGCCATGATACGACGCTAAATTACCATTTATACCACAAAAAAAGGCAGACCATCCGGTCTGCCTTTTTCATATCATTACTGTCTTTCAAGCCATGCGTTTGCCAGATCAAGTGCGTCGAAAAGACTGGTTCTCTCAGAGGTCTTGACTATTGCCTCCATGGGGTTCAGCTTTTCATCAGTAGAGATCTTGTAAACCTTGATCTTGTCTGCAACATCAAGGTCGCCCTGCTTTGTCTTGTGCACGATCTGAAGCTGGGTTACATAGGGGTCAGACATATATCCGTAATAAATACAATTTCCGCTGCGTACAAGAGGATATCCCTTGTACATTAAATATTCCTGCTGCATATTGACCTTCCTTTCTTGTCGATGGCTTATTGATTGTGTACAGGCTTTATCAGCTCCATGTCATTATGAAGTCCTCGTCTGTACCGAAAAGCTCCATATTCTCCTTGAGTACATCTATAAATGATGCTCGGCAGGTAAAGCTTGACTCGCCGTTTATTGTGATAAGACAACTGAATGCGTCCTGACGGTAGAAGCAGATCTCCTGTTCCTTTGCTCCGCTCTTTGTGCGGAAGTAAAGAGTTGCCTCCGGCTCGCCCTCAGGCTCGCCGTCAAGCTCTACACCCTCTGCTGTTGTTTTGAGAAGGAATGTATAGAGCACACGGAAACGCTCCTTGTCAGCAGCTTCGCCGTTAAGCTTGACCTCTGCTGTTTCCTTGTCCTCACCGGTAATGGTGAATACCATGTCCTCCTGACCCTCAGCCTTCAGTGAAAGCTCCTCAAGATCCCATACATATGTTGCAAGTACGAGACTTGATGCAAGGTCAGTAGGCTCTACAGTCGCCCAGATGCACTTTTCTTCAGTCATAGCATACACCGCATCAACACCGCTGAGAGTTACAGGATAGTATACAGTATCAGCGCCGGTCTCCTCGTCAGTCTCTGTGAAACGCTTGCCTATGGAGAGTGTATACACATTTCCGTCGTCGCAGTCCATAACCGCTGTGCCGAAGGGATTGTCAAGACCATATTCCTTGAGATCAGCGGCTTCCGGATAGAGCTTCAGTATCTTTGCAGCCTTTGCGCCGAATATGCCTGTGATAACATCAGTGGAACGCTCCACGCTCAGATACGCCGGAATAGGCTCTGTCATTTCGTGGGATGCAGCTGTACCGCCAAGACTTTCCTCGTCATTTGCATAGTCAGCATAAGAGAGAACGATCTTGTCATCCATATCCTCACGCTCTATTGTAAGAGAATTTACTATAGGATATTCATTCTCCGCCGGTGCCTTCAGCATTGTGAGGGACAGATATTCCTCTGCTGCCTTGCCGTAATTTGCAACGAGTGAGGTCTTTACTGAATATACAGTGTCGTCGCCCTCTAATGCAAAGTAATCATTCTCGCCGTCGGAAACAGCCTTACCTGCACGGAATGCAAAGGTGCTTCCGTCATCGAAGGTAAGAACGCCCTTTCTTGCGTCATCGCCTAAACCGTACTTATCCATATCATCGCAGTCCTCTGCAACGATAGAATTTGCAGAGAGGGATGCGATATTGTTTGCAAGAGTTCCGGCAAGAGAGGTTTCAGTGGGAAGATCCTCCCAGCCCTCAACGCCGAATACTGCACCAGTGCCGGCAGCAGAGTCAGCCTCTGCTGTGCGGACGATGGTATATGTTCCGGTGCTGTTTGTTACCTCGATGGAGACTACATTATCCGCAGACTTTGCGGAAAGCACCAGATCCTCAGCATTCACAGTGGTGACAGCAGCGGACATTTCCGCCTCACTGCTGCTTTCATCTGCTGCCTGCTTATTTGAAACAACTACAACTGCAGCGGCAAGACCTGCTATAAGAACACAGCCTCCGATCAGTCCCAGTATTTTCTTATTCATAGGAAAAACCCTTTCTTCCTGCCTTAGCGGCTTCTTCTGCGGATAGCCACGATGATGCCTGCGATAACTACCAGACCCGGAATTACCAGCCATACTACCCACTTAATAGTGTCGATCTGCTCAGCTGTAATGTCGATAGTTGCAGCTGTAACGCTCTTGGATGCGATAACTGTGCTTGCTTCCTTGCCGCAGATGGTGTTCAGCGCACTGATAACGTATTCACCGTTATTGTAGGATGCGTCTGTCAGAACATAGTAGTCAAGCATTGACATAGATGTAAGCACCATCATATCGCTTTCCTTGATAGTACCTTCAACATTCACCTGATTCTGTACGATACAAGCTACTGTATGAGCCTCAGCCTTGTCAGCCTCTTCCTGTGTGATATCAGAATCAAGCAGCAGGGATTCCGTTGAACCTGCGGAGGTCTGCCACAGCGGGATAACTACCTTGCCGTTGTTGAGCTTTTCTTCAACGATAGGTCTGCCGAAGGGAGCTACGATAGGCAGTGATGCGTTTTCAAGGCTTGCGCTGTAGTCAGCTGTTGCCAGTGTGATTCTGGGCGCAAGTGTGTACTGACCCTGATTGTAGGAGTCAACTGTTGTAACACTCTGGAGATACTCGTCTGTTTCCTTTACAACGCTGTCAGAGATGGTAATATTCCATTCCTTCAGGAATGCGTCAAGGTTGGGGGTATCGCCCTGTGTATAGTCTGCAACGTAGATCATGTGCTTGCCGTATTCGCCGTCATTGTACATGAAATCAGAAAGTCTCTGCACTGCGTCAACGCTCAGGTCGGATACAGGTGCCGGCAGAACGAGGACATCATATTCGCCTGTTGTAAAGTCTGCTGTTGTAATATTAAGCTCACGCTCTACATCATAGCCGTTGTCATCCAGCAGTGAGGAGAGTGCCTCCATTGCGTAGGCATTGCCCTGTGTTGCACTGAAGATGAAGCTCTCTGAGTCGGCTTCGCCTGTAAGCTCGATGATACCAACATTCTTTACATTTGCGTCGGTAACATTCATAATAGCGTTTGTCAGCATCTGCTCGCCCTTATAGCCGGTGATGATGTCGGTAAAGGAGCAGTAGCCGTACATATAGTAGCTGTACATATTGCTGTCGATATCGAACATATCAAGTATGCTGTAAACCTTTACTCTCTCGCCGGACGCTACTATAACACAACCTGAGCTGATATCGCCGCCGTAGATGTCCTGATACTTGGCAAGGATATCGGGATCCTTTGTTGTATCAAAGTATGTTACGCTGATGTGGTCGGAGTAGTCCTCATACTTATTGAGAGTCTCTGTTACCATCATCTCTGTTGTGCCCAGAAGGTCCTTGATAGTATCCTGCTCTACGGAAATTGCAATTTCAACATCCTGATCAAGATTCTTTACATAGTCGATAGTCTCCTCGGAAACTGCGTATACCTTGTCCTTTGTAAGGTCAAGACGTACATCTGCAAGCATTCCCACAAGAATATTGATAAGCACTACAACCACGATAACTACAGCTGTTATGCCTGTTGCAATAGAGCCGTACTTCAGCTTCTTGCGGTTCTTAAGCTTCTTGCCCTGCTTTTCGTTCATAAGCTCTTCTGTCATAAAATCATTCTTATTCTTCATGCCATTCCCTCCTTACTTCCAGCGGCGTGTTTCAAGCACACGAACTGTCAGGAAGTTGAATACAGCGGCAAAGCTCACATAGAACAGCACGCTGGAAAGGTCAAACAGTCCGCACGTAAAATCATAGAACTTATTATAGAAAGAGATCGCATTCATGCCTGTGGCAATCGCACCAACTACAGGCTCGAAGATCTCCGGTACGCTTGCGCTTTCAATAAGACCTGCAAGCTCCTGCATTACGCACATCACAAACAGAAGCAGAAGGCTGATGATATAGGCAATGAACTGGTTCTCTGTAAGAGATGAGATAAGTACGCCTACGGAGATGAAAGCTGCACCCAGAAGGAACAGTGCAATGAAGTTTGATACAACGATTCCCCATGTAACTGCGCCGAATGCGCTGAGTATAAGAGCATATACGAAGATGATGGCAATACCGATAGTGTACATTGCAAGAGCTGCGAAATACTTGCCAAGAACGATTCCGCCCAGTGATACCGGTGCGGTGAGAAGTCCCTGGTCGGTCTTGTTCATCTTTTCCTCACTGAAGCTGCGCATTGTAAGCACAGGGATCAGCAGGAAGCCAGCCCAGAAGAGCATTGAGAAGAAGCCTGCCATATCTGAAATACCGTAGGACAGTGTGAACAGATAGAAGCAAACACCTGAAAACAGATAAAATACTGTAAGATATACATATGCAATGGGAGATGCGAAAAAGGCTCCCATTTCACGTCTGAAAATCGCACCCATTATTCTGCATCCTCCTTTTTGTTATCGTCAACAGCAGTAAATTCGCCATCGCCCATGTCGTACTTGTCCTTTGCATCAGTCAGTGACTCCTGATTTGTCCACTCTGTGCCGGTACTGCCAAGGCGTACTGTTCTTGCGGGCTTGCTGCCCTTTTCCTCAGGCATATCCTCGCCCATTGTGATACGGATGAAGATATCCTCAAGAGTCATTTCGTCGTTTGCCATCTTATAGATAGACCAGCCGTGCTCCTTGCACATCTCGTTGAGCATTACTCTGATATCTGCGCCTTCCTCAAGAACGATCTCATAGTCATAGATGCCGCCCTCACGCTCCATATCTGCACGGACGCTCTTTACGCCGTTTATAAGACGGATAGCTCCCAGCACCTCGTCACGGCTGCCGTCAAGACGTACTGTAATGCGGTTGACGCTGGAGATGTTCTTTGTGAGATTCTCCAGTGTATCGTCAGCTGCCATCTTACCCTTGTTGATGATGATAACTCTGTCGCATACTGCCTGGATCTCAGACAGGATGTGTGAGGACAGAATAAGTGTATGACGCTTGCCCAGCTTCTTGATAAGATTTCTGATCTCGATGATCTGCTTCGGGTCAAGACCTACTGTAGGCTCGTCCAGAATGATGATGGGCGGATTGCCGATAAGCGCCTGCGCCATACCTACACGCTGACGGTAGCCCTTTGACAGTCTGCGGATGATTCTATGGGAAACATCGCTTATCTTGCACAGGTTGCATATCTCTGCAAGATGTGACCTTCTGGGAAGCTTGCACTTCTTCAGGTCGTATACAAAGTTCAGGTAGCCCATAACGGTCATATCCTGATACAGCGGCGGCAGCTCCGGCAGATAGCCGATATTCGCCTTAGCCTTGATTGGATCCTCTAAAATGTCAACGCCGTTGATAAGAGCCTGACCTGAGGATGAGCTGATGTAACCGGTGAGCATATTCATTGTTGTGGATTTTCCGGCGCCGTTAGGGCCGAGGAAGCCAAGGATCTCGCCGTCCTCAACTGTAAAGCTGATATTATCCACCGCAAGATGATCACCGTAGTATTTTGTAAGGTTTTTTACCTCGATCATAGGTGTTCTCCTCCTTATATATGCCGATGCACAAATTCATTCAGATTATACATCCGCATTGTGATAATACTGTGTTAATGCACTGAAAGCTCAGGAGAGTCTTTCGATACCGATGCGGATTCTGCGGAGAGTTTCGACCTTGCCGAGAATTGCGCAAAGCTCTGTGCCGCCGCCGGGTGTGCACTGCTTGCCGGAAACTGCGGTTCTGAGAGGCCAGAGCATCCAGCCGTTCTTTACTTCCAGCTCTGCAATAAGTGCGAATACTGCCTCATGGATACTGTCAGCTGTCCATGTATCCAGATTCTCAAGAACAGGCAGAAGCTTCTGGAGTGCTTCAAGGGCAGTCTCCGGAGAAGTCTTCATCTTCTTGTGACGGTACATTTCCAGATCATATTCCGGAAGCTCGTCGATAAAGTCGATCTGCTCTGCAATATCGGTGAATATTTCAGTTCTCGGCTTCAGAACACGGCAGAGAAGCTCCATGTCTGCAACATCACGCTTTACAGCATTTTTGATGTAAGGCACAGCAATCTCTGCGTACTGCTCCTCTGTGAGAGCCGCAACGTACTTTGCGTTTATTGCCTTCAGCTTCATGCTGTCGAAAATTGCCGGAGACTTGCTGATGCCCTTGATGTTAAAAGCTTCGCAGAGTTCAGACAGAGAATAGATCTCCTGTTCGCCTGTAGGTGCCCAGCCAAGGAGACAGATATAGTTGATAACTGCTTCCGGCAGATAGCCCTTTGCCATGAGATCCTGGAAGGATGCGTCACCGTTACGCTTT
>JAZNOB010000059.1:0-9302 GCA_045580565.1 Ruminococcus sp. | reverse complement strand
TTTGCGATGATCGAATTTTCCATGATATCTCCTCCTTACATATAATAGAGAAATTTATAGTTGAGCTTTTTATATATCAGACATCCCAGTCCCAGCGCAATAAGAGCGTACGCCGCACAAAGAACATGATGCCACAGCGGCGGAACGGTCTGCTCCAGAACGATAAGCCTGAAGTAGCTGATATAGCTGTATACGGGATTGCAGTAGAATATCTTCTGCACCACCGGAGAGAAAACATCCGTTGTGTAGAATATGGCTGACAGGTACATAAGCATCAGGGTGAATACATCATACAGGTACTGGATGTCCTTGAACAGAACGAAAAGCGCTGAGAGGATAAACCCGAAGCCTATGTTGAATATTATCATGAACAGGATAGGGTACAGCAGCAGGATGAATTTCCATGTAAAGGGTATGCCGTCTATTGCCGCGAACAGGAAATATATGATAAGGGTCAGCCCGAAGTTTATGCAGGAGGATACCTCCTTTGACAGCAGGAAGATGTACTTCGGCAGATTTATCTTCTTGATAATATTTGCATTCTGCATCAGGGAGTGCATACCGTTGTTGGTGGCTTCCTTGAAAAAGGAAAAGAGCAGATTTCCGGAGAACAGGTAGATGGTATAGTGCTCCATTCCTCTGCCGAAAAATTTAGTGAAAACGATGCTCATAACAATGAGCTGAAGCAGAGGAGAAAGGATACTCCAGAGCATACCTAAAATAGTACGCTTGTACTTTTTCTTGAAGTCACGCTTCACCAGTTCCTCGAAAAGGAACTGGTGCTTTTTTATTCTTAAAGCTATTTCCTTGAACATACTGCACCTCACTTTTCTTGTATAAGTATCAGGTCTGATTCAGTCTCCGCCTGAGCTTCAGCCGTGCTTTTCGCATCAGCCTTTATAATTGCCTTTATAATAAGGCTGCATATATTTCCATTATGCTGAGGCGAACGCACCGGCAGCATAAGCCGTGTATCACCTGAGCTTACGGGTATCTCCGGAGAATTTAAAACCGGTACGCCCATATTATTCAGGAAATGATAGGATAAATAGAGCTGTCTGTCCTTGTATTTTCCGTAAATTCCGGCAGATATCCTTACCGGAACACGAGTCCAGCAGTTACTCGGCAGCCTGATATATTCCGGCGAGCTTATACTGAGAACGCCGCCGCAGTCTATAATTATCTCGGGATGAAAACCCTTTGCAGCTGAATATTCTCTGCAATAATCCCCGAATATCCTCTGTTCAGACAGCTGCTTTTTCACGAGTCTGCGGCAGATATCAGCCTTCTGCATATTTTCGCTTTCAGTTTTTACACAGAGCTCTGTTGAAAGCCCCTCAAAGATACCGTTCTTGTCATACAGATCCTCATAGAAATTCTCGAAAAGAAACTCATCCGGTTCATGACAGAGCTCCCAGCTTGCCGTATCGGCAGGCCAGCACATGGAGACATTCCTCTGCGGCATGAACTTGTCCGGATGATGGTACACACCAAAGTTGAAATATGTGCTCCACTCGTCATAAGGGTTATTCTCAATGCCCTTGTGAAGCGTCAGCATTTCCCTGAAAACCCTCTTGTCTATGACCTGAGGCTGGTGGGAGGAGTACTGGAGGGTATCGTAGCCATGCTTTATGAGGAAATCCCTTGTCTTAAATGCGCCCTTGTCAAAGCTTGTGTAATCGTTATAAGTGCCCTGCCATTTTCTCAGGTCGTAGAAGTAATACGCCTGATACCGTCCGTCCTTTATAAAGACTTCTTCAGTGATAGGCTTTATTGGACGGTAATCGTCGTCGGTCATTATGAATACATCGTCAAGAGCGTCCTGCTCCATAAGCAGACACCTCAGGAAGAAGTTCCTTGCCTGATGGTCAGAGGGCAGACTTCTGCCGCAGAGAAGCTCATCGTCTGTGGTGAATGTAAGCGACAGCCTTCCCGTGTATTTCTCTCTGAAAGGCTTTACATTCCTCTCCGGACAGCACACCACAAGCTCCTCTATAAATGGCATGAAGCGCTCAATAAAGGGGAGTGATTTCATGATATCATCGTTTCGTGCTGTGAGAACTGCCATCTGCTTTATGGTGCTTGTGTTTACTGTGCCGTTTTCTCTGGACAGGCTCATGATATTATCCGGCATTACCTTCTCAGGACAGTCTGAACCAGCCCTTCTGCAAAGCTCGGCGAAGGCTTTTTCAGCGCATTCATTTTCATATACTGCGCCGGAGGAATGCTTCATAGCAGCGCTGAGATGATCCATGCAGACCATAAGCTGTTCTTCCTTTACCGTCCAAGGGAAATTCACAGCCGATGTCATGGCTTCACTTATAAGGCTTACTATCTGTATTCCCTTGCTTCTGAGCAAAGGGTAAATGTGATTGCGCTGAGGGACAGCTGTGCCGCTCATGTCGAAATATACCGAGCCCGTTTTCATTTGGAAAAGGCTTTCGGCAGTCACAGGTACAATACATGAGCCGTAAATATCCGAAAGCTTTCTGTATACAGCGGCTTTATCCTCCGGCAGACGTAGAACATCGTTCCATGGCGAAATGTCAGTATAAATATGTCTCATAGCTCACCAGCTCCCGTCACCTTACGCACGATCCTTTTGACACCCTCCGGCATTTTTCTGTACACCGGCAGAAGCTTCTGCATAAGTCTTTGTCTGAAGCCGGAGCTGCTTTTATGAGAGCTGTTTCCGGCGTATCCGTGTATAACCTTTCCGGTAAGCCCTGCTTCCTCAGACGCAAGAAGCTCACTGAGCATAAGCTGTCTGAAGCTCGTTTCCGGAAGATGCGTATGCTTTCTCCATGCACACCGTGCAGCATCATCAGCCGGACGGTTGAGTACAGCAGTATACGCAAGGTCTGTAAACTCCTCGTTGGATGCTTCCGTCTCCATAAGCTCCATAATATCCGTCTCATAGGGATCATTCTTTATATAATACAAAAATGCAGCCTTAGGACAGGTGAACCTCTTTCCCGATCGCTGCATATTACTATCCGCTATTTCAAAAAGCCTATCATAAATCTGGTTTTCCATTTCCTAAGCTCCTGCCTCAAAACCCTTTAATTGCTCTCATAGTATAGCATATTTCACATATTATGTCAAGCAAGGACAAAGCGCAGCGGCGGGAAGTATGCGGCTGCGCTTTGATTTTATACATCTGATATTTCATTCCATGACGGCTCAAGGCCTGCTGCTTTACGGGCGTAGAACGCAAGTACTGCTGATGCGTCGTCGAGGTCAGCCATGCCGTTTCCGTTCACATCGGCAGCGGCTATAGATCCAGCAGATGCGTCCGGCGTAAGACCTGCCGCCTGCATTGCGTATATCATGAGTATCAGAGAAGCGTCGTCAAGGTCAGCGTCTCCGTCAAGGTCGGCGTCGCCTGTGACAGCGTCCGGTACAAAGCTCTCTGCCTGAAGTCTGACTGTAGTCCTGTCATTGAGCGTGACTGTATATGTTCCGTCTTTATTGAGAGGAATATCCGGGTCGTATGAGAACATCTCCGGATTCTGTCTGAGGATGTCAGCCTCATAGCCGATGAGATACTGTCCGTTGGATGCGTCGAGGTAATACCAACGTTCGTTCTCAGTGCCGGTATCAAGACCGACAGCGTTCCACTGATGGTTTTTACCGTAATTGTATTGTACGCTGATGGTGCTGCTTATACCGTCCGACGCAATGATATCGCTGAATGTGCGGAATATCTCAGCGTAAGAGGAGCATACGCCTGTACCTGTAATTGCAAGACCGTCATCCATGTGAGTGCAGAGGTCGCTTTCAGCCCATGTACTTCCGTCCGCTGCTGTATAGTCAGCATAGCGGCTTTCCATGAACGTAAAGCCGTAATCTGTATTTTCCGTAATATAGCTGTAGAATGTCCGGATAATACGCTCGTCAGACATACCATGCTTTATGCCGGTCCGTCTTATGATATCACGGCAGTAATCAGCTGCAAGTCCCTGAACGTAGGGAGTATCCCTGAGCTGTTCAAGAACTGTAAGCACGGAGTTTTCGTTTAGTACAGCCTTTCCTGTAGTTTTGATTCCGGCGGCGTCAGTAAGCTCAATAGCAGGGCTGTCAGCAGCAACAGCCTGAAGCTCAGACAGTGTGATATCATTTTCACTTCCGGTATAGCTCAGATGTTCAACATTCACGCACGCATCAAATGTAAATTCCGGACAGGTGAAGGCGTTTTCCGGAATGGAGAGGGTACGCACATCGCCGCATTCGCTGAAAGCGTCAGATGCAATGTGCTTTGTATATTCAGGGATAACGACAGCTTCAGTTTCTTGGTCACAGTGTATGAGTACCTTTCCCATCATGGCAAGGCAAGGGTATTCTTCGGTTCTGTCCTGATAGATTCTGCTGCTTATCCATTCAGAGCCTGAAAATGCGAATTCTCCTGTAAAGGTAAGTGCGTCAGCGTCTGTGACCTTAACGAGATCGCTGCATCCGAGGAATGCGTCATTGCCTATGGAAGCAACGCCGCCAAGCTCCAGTACACAGAGGTCTGACTTTTTGAATGCAGCATCTGGAATCTCGATATTCTCGCCGGAAAATACAACACGGTAGAAGCTCAGGTCATACCACGGATATTTGTCATAGCTGCATACATCCATAGCGCCGTTTCCTGTGATGCACAGAGTACCGTTTCTTATCTCCCATACAAAGCTGCCGTGAGTGCCGGAGGCTGTTGCTTCTCCGCTTGTTTCATCACCGTATATTACCGGCACCATATTATCTCCGATATCAAATTCCGAGCCTTCCGGCAGATGAAGGACTGACATATTATTGATATCAAATGCGTCCATTCCTGCATAGCCTGACATAACCGGAAGCTCCAGATATATCATCGGGCATCCGTAAAAAGCTCTTTCTCCGATGGTACGGAGATTCGGGGAAGCATTTAAAATTCTGATATCGCTGGCTCTGAATGAATTGAAGCCTACTGACGAAACAGATTCCGGCAGAGTGACTTCCTCAGCAGGTGAGCTGTAGAATGCGTTTGGTGCGATACTTGTAACTCCTTCTTCGACTGCAATACAGGAGTATTCATATCCTGCCCATGGATAATCGCCGGATCTCAGGGTTTTTATTGTGATCTCAGGATCGGCAGCCATTTCGCCCTCGCCCGATATGGTAAGGGTATCATTTTCAATGCTCCAGCTGAGATTTTCATAGACTCCGGAGCAGTCAGCGGCAGCGGCTGACTCAGTATATCCGGCTGCAAATGAAAAAGCCGGAACTGATATTATAAGTGCGATTGCAGCAGCACATATCTTCCCTGAACCTATCATAAGAATGCTCCCTTTCTATTTTATCTTCGAAAGCTGTACCATGAACACCGAGCCTTCGCCCATCTCGCTTGTGACGAAAATCTTTCCGCCGAGACGGCTTACTATCTCCTTGCACAGTGCAAGTCCCAGACCGTTTCCCTGTGAACGCCTTGAGGTATCGCCCTGATAGAACTTATCGAAAATATGCTCCTGAGTCTCCTTATCCATGCCAATACCCTCGTCTATCACAAATACCTGCACATAGCGGTCGGTCTCCTTGAGCTTTATAGTGACGCTTCCGCCGATATCCGAATACTTTACCGCATTGCTTATAAGGTTCATCCAGACCTGAAATAGGAGAGCCTGCTGCCCGAAGTATGTGATCTCCGGAAGGTGCAGGTCGAGGTCGATCTGCTTGCTGCTCCATTTTTGTTCAAGGAGCACCAGAGCCTCACGTATCTGCTCATCAAGCCTGAATGAAACAGGCGGGTCAAGGTAGGTCTGGTTCTCCACCTTTGAGAGTCTGAGGATATTCTCCGTCAGGTCGCCCAGCTTCTCTATATTGAAAAAGGTTTTCTGTATGTATTCATGACGTTCTTCCTCGGTAAGCTCCGGATCCTGAAGAAGGGTCACATAACCTGTTATAGATGCAAGAGGAGTCTTGAACTCGTGGGAGACATTTGCCACGAAATCGTTTCGTATCATCTCAACAGAATTAAGCTCCTGAGCCATTTTGTTGAAGCTGTCAACGGTATGGGCAAGCTCTGCCACGTGCCCGTTGTATTCCACATGGACGTCGTATTCTCCCTTTGTTATCTTCTGTGCCGCCATGTTCATTTGTTCGATGGAACGGAATATGCGTCTCAGCATGAAATAGCAGGCAGCGGATACAGTGACGGTACAGATGAGACTGATGATGAAGATTCCGGGTATACTTTTTCCGGACAGCTCAGGAATAATGCCCTTTTTATCCAGCAGCAGAACTAACCCTGATACTATAAGCGCAAAGAGAAAGGCTGCGAATGCAAAGCCTGTAACGAATCTGCGGCGCATTCTGTACAGCCAGATATGACTGTGTTTATTCCTGCTCATTTCTTCATCACCCTGTAGCCCAGTCCACGTATGGTAACTATCTCGAAGTCGCTGTTATTTCTGAAGCGTTCTCTCAGACGGCTGATATGTACATCAAGAGTATGGGAGTCCACGTAATCAACAGTGCCCCAGATATCGTCAAGTATCTGCTGTCTGGTGAATATCTGCCCCGGATAGGACAGCAGCTTGTACAGCAGCTGAAATTCCTTCTGGGGAAGTATCTGTGAGCCGTTTTCATCTGTTACAGTAAGAGTGTTATATTCGAGTACCGTGCTGCCGAAGGTTAGCTTCTGTTCGCTGACGCTTCTTGCACGTCTGAGCAGAGCTGTGATACGGAACAGCATTTCGTTTATGTCGATGGGCTTTACCATGTAGTCGTCGGCACCGGCGAGGAATCCGCATTGCTTATCGAGGATATCGCCCTTTGCAGTAACGATAAGCACAGGCTGGTCGAAGCCGCTTTCACGGAGCTGTCTTGTGAAATCAAATCCGTTCATTCCCGGCATCATAACGTCGGATATGATAAGGTCTATATGCTCGCTTTCCAGAATGCGCAGGGCTTTGAGTGCGCTGTCCGTGCCGATGGGCTGGTAATTGCTGCGTATGAGAGTCCTGCAGAAAAGCTGCTGAAGGTCGTGGTCGTCCTCTACTACTAATATTTTAAACATGGCGTGCTCCTTTCAGTTAACTGCTTTCTGTACAATATTATACCACATCTTCATGCTGATGGCAACAAAAAAGGTCTGTGATTTCAATTTCATAATCAAAACGAAATCAAACAAAAACAATGACCTGATGCAATGAAAACATATTGCGTTCAGAAGATTTGTGTGGTATAATTTAATTACTACTATATGTAAAGGATGATGAACGTGCGTAATAAACATATTATATCACTGCTTGCTGCTTTTTCGGTTTTTCTGACCGGATGCAGCTCATTCGATGATTCATACAACAGTTTTTCTGATTCAGGAGACGCTTATGACGAGGAATTCGATCAGGAGCTGGCGGATATTATTTCCGGTGAAGGCGGGCATCACATTCAGTCCGAACAGGACAAAACGGAATATACCGACGAAGAGAAAGAGCTGTTTTCAAAGAAGGTCACGATAGCCGAAACCAGTGACTTTACAGCAGCTGTATGCGAGATCATTGAATATCCGCCCCTGTCCGTTGTTCCGATAGCTGAGGGACTGGAAAGATGGTATGACCTGCCTGAGGTCGATCATACGCCTGAGTATGGTCATACGGACACACTCCCCCTTGATCCGGATGAGCTTTACGAGAGGGTAAGCAGGAATACTGATGAATGGATACGCACGGGAAAAGCATTCGGCGAGTCAAAGCTTAACGAGGATGACATGAAATTCTGCTGCGAGATGATATGCCAGACCATGAACCGTGAGATACCTGAGCTTGAATATGACGACCAGCTGGACGATATTGACTATATGCTGCATAATCTTACCATGTTCGAGAATGTTAGCGGTCTGTCAAATGCAGCGATATATGATGACGGCAGCTTACACTATTCAAGGGTGATGTCGGAGAATATGTCCATTGTTACAGATTATGAGAATGTTGCCGGACAGATAGTGACCCACGAAACTGAACATATCATGCAGAAGATGGCTATTGATGACATGAAGGAAATGGGACTGGAACGTGGCTATGGCTTCATGGTAGATTGGGCTGATATGGAATACGACCCCATGTTCTTCAACTGGTATGTGGAAGCCTCGGCAGAACGTCTTGCCTCCGATTTCCATGGTATTGATCCGATAACCTACGAATCCAAGGTGGGCTATCTTGACAGCTTTTCTGTAATTGCGGTTCTCTATGGCAATGAGCATGATTCCCTTCCGAGGCTTACTCAGCAGCAGAGCCTTGACAGGTTTTTTGAAATGTTCCATTGCAGCACAGAGGAGGAGAAGCTGGAGCTTCTGACGGCGTTTTACGCACTGGAGATAATTCAGGAGGAGCCGGAGGCTTATATGGATTATTGTGCCGAGCAGCTCGGCAGGGATATTACGGACGATGATTTAGTAGATATCAAGCTTGAGATAAAATCCTCCCTTCTCAGCACAATGAACAAGTACTTCTACAGAAGCCTTGCTGACTTTGTAAGCACTAATGACGTTACCTTTGAGGAGCTGTGCTTTATCATAGGCGGCTGGGAGATGGATGTGCATAGTCATTTCACCTTCACTGAATCATACGTTCCAGCAGGATATATTGAGCCGTTCGTCGATTACAGCAGCAGTCTTCAGCTTGCGTTCTTTGACAGTCTCGCCGGCTCTATGGGAGTGCCTGCTGATAAGCTGATGGAAACCTATCAGGCGTATTATACCAAAATTCCTTCAAGCTATTATAACAGTATATTCTCAGATCAGAATACATGGAAATACGTTGATATAGGCTGTCTTGACGAATGCTGCAGCAAGCTGTTCAATACCCTGTTTGAGAAGCAGAGCGAACACAAGACCATAAGCCTTTACGACTACGCAAACTGATACAAGGAGCTGGTCCGGAGCATAATATCCGGATCAGCTCTTTTTTGAAAATATGGTGAAATTTATAGTTTCGCCCTTTTCAACGGATGGAAAATATGCTATAATATAATTTAATTGTACTCACATACGATGGAAAGGGGAATCCCATGAGCTTAGGCGAACGTATAAACAAATTCTTTCAGGGACGGTATGGCACTGATGATCTGGGAAAGTTCATGCTGGTGCTGATGCTGATATTCACTGTGCTGTATATGCTTACAGGCTGGCTGGTTTTCGATATTATCACGATAATCATTACAGTCATTATCATATACCGTATGCTCTCCAGAGGCTATGAAAAGCGCAGCGCCGAGAACAGAAAATACATGGAGCTTACAGAGCCGGTGCGCATATGGATAAGGAATCTGCGCAGCGGAAA
>JAZNOB010000058.1:0-12256 GCA_045580565.1 Ruminococcus sp. | reverse complement strand
CAGTCTGTCGAAAAACCTATTTAGCCTCCCTTGTGAAAGGGAGGGGCACCCGAAGGGCGTGCAGAGCTGACCACGGCGAAGCCGTGGTGGAGGGATTGCAAGCGCAGAAAAACTGCGATTTAGCGTGTATTTCCAATCCCTCAGTCACGCCTTCGGCGTGCCAGCTCCCTTTCTCAAAGGGAGCCTTTTGCGGAAATTCGACTTTTTCTACAAGCTGAGGCTTCCTTGCATAAAGGAAGCCTTATTTTATCCATAATATTTCCTTGACAAAAGAAGAAAAATTGCATATAATAGAAGTGATAAAGACGTAGCAGTCAGAGTAGCATGGTGATGAACGCTTCAGAGAGTACCGGGCAGGTGTGACGGTATGCGTGTCCTGTGTGAAGTGCGGCTGTCAGTCGGTGCGGGGAAGGTGCATGAGCACTGCGTATCCGTACCCGTTTTGCCTGCGTTAAGGGTGTTATTGAGTGACAAATCAGAGTGGAACCGTGGCATATATGCCGCCTCTGGCAAGACGTATTTTCCCAAAACGCTGCCGGAGGCTTTTTTAGTATCCGGCAGGTAAATTGAAAGGCGGTGCGCTTTTGTTCAGACAGATCAAAGAGGATATAGCTCTTGTAAAGGAAAAGGACCCTGCTGCCCGTAATGCTCTGGAAATTCTCCTGACCTATTCGGGACTGAGAGCAGTTCACTGGTACAGAATTGCGAACTGGTTCTACAGGCACGGACAGTTTGTGATCGCACGTATAATTTCCCAGCGTGCAAGGAATAAGACCGGTATCGAGATACATCCCGGCGCAACTATAGGCAAGGGGCTGTTCATCGACCACGGTATGGGCGTTGTTATCGGCGAGACTACGGTTATCGGCGACAACTGCCTCTTATATCAGGGCGTGACTTTAGGCGGTACAGGCAAGGATAAGGGCAAGCGTCACCCTACTCTCGGCAATAATGTCATGGTAGGAGCAGGCGCAAAGGTGCTTGGACCAATAGAAATAGGCGATAATGTTAAGATCGCCGCAAATGCCGTGGTGCTTAAAGCTATTCCGGCGAACTGTACAGCGGTGGGCGTTCCGGCACGAGTTGCAGTACGTGACGGAGTAAAGGTTGACCAGCTTGACCATGTACACTATCCTGATCCTACTATGCAGGATATTACGGAGCTTAAAACCGGTATGGATAAGCTCCGCCACGAGGTCGATTTCCTCGAACATCAGTACGAGCTGGAGCATGAGCATCCGGCGGAATAAAATAAATGAAACAATGAATTTGGAGAATTGTATGTTGCATTCGATAACGTGCAACACACACCGCTAAAGCCTCCCCTTAGTAAGGGGAGGTGGCACGCCGAAGGCGGGACGGAGGGGATTGCAGAGAGAAAATCAGACTTTTATTTTCAGTCTTACTCGCTGGGTACAATCCCCTCAGTCGTCACTTCGTGCCGACAGCTCCCCTTACTAAGGGGAGCCTTTGGCGGAATCCTGAAACAATGAATAAAATAAAATACATTCCGGAAAAGGAGAAATCAACATGAAGATCTACAACACCATGTCAAGAAAGACAGAAGAGCTTGTTCCCATGGAGGAAAACCACGTCCGCATCTACGCATGCGGCCCGACTGTCTATAACTACATCCACATCGGAAACGCACGTCCCATCTGCGCTTTCGACGTTCTGAGACGCTATCTGAAGTATAAGGGCGTAAAGGTAACATATGTGCAGAATTTCACAGACGTTGATGACAAGATCATCCGCCGTGCAAATGAGGAGGGAGTCTCCTCTCTGGAGATCTCTGAAAAGTACATTGAGGAATACAAGAAGGACGCTCACGGTCTGAATGTAATGGACGCAGATGTTCACCCCAAGGTAACTGAGAGCATGGATCTGATTATAGATATCGTAAAGAAGCTTGTGGAATCCGGTCATGCCTATGAGCGTGAGGGTGACGTTTACTTCCGCACACGCTCCTTTGAGACCTACGGCAAGCTGTCCGGTCAGCCTATCGAGGAGCTTCAGTCCGGCGCAAGAATTGACGTAAACGACATCAAGGACGATCCGCTGGATTTCGCTGTATGGAAGAGCGCTAAGCCCGGTGAGCCTTACTGGGAATCACCCTGGGGCAAGGGCAGACCCGGCTGGCATATCGAATGCTCCGCTATGTCAAGCCACTATCTGGGCGAAACTCTCGACATCCACTGCGGCGGTCAGGATCTTATCTTCCCCCACCACGAAAACGAGATCGCTCAGAGCGAGGCTGCGTCCGGCAAGACCTTCTCAAATTATTGGATGCACAACGGCTATATCAATATCGACAACAAGAAGATGTCAAAGTCTCTGGGCAACTTCTTTACAGTACGTGAGGTAGCTGAAAAGTACGGCTACGAGGTCATCCGCTACATGATGGTACAGGCTCATTACAGAAGTCCTATCAACTACTGCAAGGAGCTTCTTGACGCCTGCAAGGCTTCTCTGGAGAGACTCTATACCTGCCGTGAGACCCTTGACCGTGCGATAGCGGCGGCACAGTCCGGCAGTGTGACAGATGAAGCAAAGGCTGTATTCACACAGCGCAGAGAACAGTTCGAGGCTGCAATGGACGAGGATCTCAACACAGCTGACGCAGTGACCGCACTCTTTGAGCTTGCAAGAGAGCTTAACAAGATGAGCGCAGACAGCAGCGTTTCCAAGGAACAGCTGACAGCAGGCGCAGAGCTTTTCGACGCAATGACAGAGGTGCTGGGCATTCTCTACAACCGTAAGAAGGCAGACGAGATTCCGGCAGAGGTAATGGCGCTTGCCGAGGAGAGAGCAGCTGCAAGAAAGGCGAAGAACTTTGCCGAGGCAGACAGACTCCGTGACGAGATCGCAGCGCTGGGCTGGCAGATCAAGGAGACAAGACAGGGTACGGAGATCACGAAGCTGTAATAATCTGCCGAAGGCAGAAAATAAATGCGGTCGAGCTGGCGCCAGCTCGCGCGGTCCAGCTGCGTAAGCTGGTCGCTCTCCGCAGAGAGCGAAATACTCTTTACTAAAAATTACGGTAGGCTTATATTGAGGATAAATACAAATTTCGCTTCCGAAAGAATCCTTGCAGTTTAATCAGGCTGGATCAAGAAAGCCTTGTAAAAGTTTACAGCAAAGAAAACCAGCGAAATTTGTAACATAACAGGAGAAAACGGCGTGGAACACTCCGGAGAATCCTGCGAACCGCACGAGCCTTGTTCCTCTGAGAACACTCCCGAATCCCAAGCCAGCCACGGAGGTAAAAAATGGCGAATTTAAGCAAAAAGACCATCGCAAGAATGAGCATCCTCGTTCTTGTGATGGCTGCAATAAGCATGACTCTGTTTTCATGCAGCACCTACTGCGCCCAGAGTCACCAGACATACATTGACATGGCAGGAGCAGAGCTTCACCAGCTGGAGAAGCCATCAGATGACGCACCTGCTGCAATAGTCCACACCACAGCCGGAGATATAACCGCAGTCCTCTATCCTGAGGATGCTCCCGATTATGTAGCCCAGTTCATACGCCTTGCAGAGGAGGGCTACTATGACGGAACGTACGTATTTCAGGTTGAAAAGGGCGTTTACTTTTCAGCAGGCAGCCCAGGTGCTGACGGCTCAGTAAGCGGCACTCAGGCGGCGTCTGCCGAGGAAAATATCGTAAAGGAGACCACAGCGAACCTCTGGCCCTTCAGAGGCGCATTCTGTGCACCTGTTACCGGTCATGATGCAAGCTTCTGGGACAACCTTTTCGGTCAGGCTAATGACTATGTAGGTACACGTTTCCTCGTGTGCGATACTATTGAGTTCGATGAGGCGACAAAGGCTGAGCTTGAGGAAATGGACGAGTCCGCAAAGGCTGTTACTGACGCATTTCTGGAACTGGGCGGCATCCCCAATTACGCCCAGCAGATGACAGTTTTTGCACAGGCATACGGCGAGGAGAGCTTTGCCGTGATCGACGCTATCACCGACGCCGCAGTGAAGGCAGCGGACGAGGAGTCAGGCTATACCGCACCAGCGGAGGATATCCTCATTGAGAGCATCGAGATAACCACATGGGGCGAGGCTAAGCAGAATAGTGCCTCAAAAAACATCTGACGCTCACCCACTTGTAGAAAACCAGACTTTGTTTTTTGAATTTGTTGGTAACAAATAACAAAAAGAAGAAGTTTTGATGCGGAGTGGCTTTACAAATAAAAGAAACTGGTGTATAATAGTAGAGTTGAATCGTAAAATAGACATATAGCGTGCTGAGGAAAATCAGCATGTGGATGGTCAGAATATATACAAAGAAAAATATACAGTAATCAGCGATAGAAGAAATAGAGAATTACAGGAAAGCGGCCGTTTGCGGCTGCGCTGAAAAAAGGGAAGCCTTTATAAATATACAGGAAAGGTGCGCCCTGATTTAAGGAGAGAAAACGTTTTGGAGAAGTTTGTAATTCACGGCGGCCGCCGTTTGTCCGGTGAAATAGAAGTCAGCGGAGCAAAGAATGCGGCAGTAGCCCTTATACCCGCAGTACTGCTTTGCGACGAGCCTTGTGTTCTGGAGAATGTTCCGGATATAAGCGACGTATCCATGAGCCTTCGCATCATGTACGAGATGGGCGCAACAGTTGAGTATATCGACAAGACAACAGTACGCATTTCCGCAGAGAATGTCAAGAATTTCTGCGTTCCCTATGAAAGCGCAAGAAGAATGAGAGCGTCATACTACTTCCTGGGTGCACTTCTGGGAAAATTTTCCAAGGCAAGAGTATCAATGCCCGGCGGATGCCCTCTGGGTGACAGACCTATCGACCAGCACCTGAAGGCATTTGCAGCTCTGGGTGCGAAGTGCAGCATTGAGTACGGCATGGTTGACCTTTATGCAGAAAAGCTCAGCGGCTCACAGATCTACTTAGACGTAGTGTCCGTAGGTGCAACTATGAACGCTATGCTTGCAGCAGTAAGAGCCGAGGGTCTTACAGTAATTGAAAATGCAGCCAAGGAGCCTCATATCGTAGACCTTGCCAACTTCCTCAACTCTATGGGCGCAGATATTATGGGCGCAGGTACGGATGTTATCAAGGTAAGAGGCGTACAATATCTCCACGGCACAACATATTCCGTAGTGCCTGACCAGATCGAGGCAGGTACGTTCATGGTTGCAGCTGCGGCGACCGGCGGCGATGTTCTTATCAAGAATGTCATCCCGAAGCACTTAGAGCCTATCACATCAAAGCTCAGAAAGATCGGTGTAAACGTAGACGAATTTGACGACAGCGTGAGAGTCTGGGTAGACGGTCCGCTGGTTCGTACAAATATCAAGACAATGCCTCATCCGGGATTTCCTACAGATATGCAGCCTCAGATGGCAACTCTGCTGACTCTTGCTGAGGGTACAAGCATCGTTACAGAGGGCGTATGGGAGCAGAGATTCCGCTATGTTGACGAACTGAGAAGAATGGGTGCAGATATTTCTGTAGACGGCAAGGTTGCGGTTATCGAGGGCACAGGCAAGCTGACTGGTGCGCCGGTAAAGGCGTGCGACCTGAGAGCAGGCGCTGCGCTGATCATTGCAGGACTTGCGGCTAAGGGAATAACTGAGATCGAGGATATATATCACATTGAGCGTGGTTATGGCGGACTGGCTGAGAAGCTTCGTCAGGCTGGCGCAGATATTCAGAAGGTGACAACGCCTGTAGCGACTATGCGAGAGGCTGTTACTGGTTAAAGATTTTAGAGCCGCCGCAGTTCTGCGGCGGTTTTTGTGTTGAAATTTGAATTGGGTAAATTGTAGTTTATATATGCCGAAGGCACACCACGAAAGCCTCCCCTTAGTAAGGGGAGGTGGCACGCCGAAGGGGAGACGGGGGGGATTGCGGGTAGAAAAGTAGGCTGAAATTTCAGCGTTACTGCGCTTTTTACAATCCCCTCAGTCAGCTGCGCTGACAGCTCCCCTTACTAAGGGGAGCCTTGGGCGGGGCGCTTTGCGCATTTGCTTTGCACGCTAAACTACAATTTATATAATAAGTATACCACAACCATTTCAAAATGTAAATAGACTATTTTCAGAATCAAAAGAAAGTGCATTTTCCGGATATTTCTACGAAAACAGCAAAACCGCAGTCTGGGGTGACTGCGGTTTTTATAAATATACACAAAGTATAAAAAATGCGCTTGACAAAGCGCTGGGTATATAGTATAATAATATAATGTATCGTAATGCGCTCTCGCATTACCCTTGCAAAACAGTATACCACATTCCAATCCTATCTGTCAAGTGTTTTCAGAAATTTTCTTTAAAATGAAAGCGCCTGTTCTGCTTGCGGATATGTTTATTCTTTTCGACGAGAACGAAGGAGGTTTTTTCGCCTATGGTGAATGTTACACCAAAGCAGCTTGGAAAAAATGTCAGAATGAACTTCGGTAAGATCAACGAGGTTCTGGACATGCCCAATCTGATCGAAGTACAGATCAACTCTTATAACTGGTTCCGTGAGATCGGTCTCAGAGATGTATTTCAGGAATTTTCTTCAATCACCGACTATAACGGCAATCTTGTCCTGAATTTTATCGACTACAAATTCGACGACAAGCCCAAGTACACTATCGCTGAGTGTAAGGAGCGTGACGTAACCTACGCTGCGCCTCTCCGTGTAACTGCTACACTCTGGAACAAGGAAACCGGCGAAGTCAAGGAAAGTGAAGTCTTTATGGGCGACTTCCCTCTGATGACTGACAGCGGTACATTTGTTATCAACGGTGCAGAACGTGTTATCGTATCTCAGCTGGTTCGTTCTCCGGGCGCATATTATTCCTCCGAAAAGGACCGCACCGGTAAGGATCTGTTCAAGACTCAGATCATCCCTAACCGTGGTGCATGGCTTGAATACGAGATGGACTCCAACGATGTTGTGTATGTCCGTATTGATAAGAACCGCAAGATCCCGATCACTACATTTATACGTGCTATCGGTCTCGGCAGCAGCGAGGAGATCTTTGAGATGTTCGGCGAGGATGAGCGTCTGTCCCAGACTATCATCCAGAAGGACGTTACAAAGAACCGTGAGGACGCTCTCATTGACCTGTATAAGAAGCTCCGTCCGGGCGAACCGCCTACGGTTGAAAGCTCCCAGACTCATCTGAACAACCTATTCTTTGACGCTAAGCGTTATGACCTGTGTCAGTTCGGACGTTATAAGTACAACAAGAAGCTGGGCATTGCCGGCAGACTTGCAGGTCATGAGCTTTCTAAGCCTGTAGCTGATCCGCTGACTGGCGAGGTTCTCTTTGAAGCAGGTATCGCCCTTACCTACGATCAGGCTCTGGCTATCCAGAATGCCGGCGTAAAGGAAGCATTCATCACTGTTGAGTGTAAGGAATACTACACCAACGAAGCTGGCGAAAATGCTATCCGTTTCGTTGAGCGTGAGGTAAAGGTTATCGGTAACTGCATGGTTGACCTTTCTAAGTTCGTTTCCTTCGATCCGGCTGAAATGGGTATCCGTGAGCTGGTATCCTTCCCTGTTCTCCGTGAGCTTATGGAGAGCTGCGGCGGTGACGAGGCTGAGCTTCGTGACGCTATCAGAAGAAATAAGGACGAGCTTGTTCCCAAGCACATTACTCTGGATGATATCTACGCATCCATCAGCTATTTCCTGAACCTTTGCGAAGGCATCGGTACTCAGGACGACATCGACCACCTGGGCAACAGACGTATCCGTTCTGTTGGTGAGCTGCTTCAGAATCAGTTCAGAATCGGCTTTACACGTATGGAGCGTGTTATCCGTGAAAGAATGAACATCCAGGCTCAGGATATGGACGTTATCACACCTCAGGCGCTGATCAACATCCGTCCTATCACAGCGGCTATCAAGGAATTCTTCGGTTCATCTCCGCTGTCCCAGTTCATGGACCAGAACAATCCGCTGGCTGAGCTGACTCATAAGCGCCGTCTGTCTGCGCTGGGTCCGGGCGGTCTGTCACGAGACAGAGCCGGATTCGAGGTTCGTGACGTACACTACAGCCACTACGGCAGAATGTGTCCTATCGAAACTCCTGAAGGTCCGAATATCGGTCTGATCTCATACCTTGCAACATTCGCACGTATCAATGAATACGGCTTTATCGAATCCCCCTACCGCCGTGTAGACAAGGCAACCGGCATCGTAACTGACGAGGTCGTTTACATGACTGCGGATATGGAGGATAACTATATCGTAGCTCAGGCGAATGAACCTCTTACTGAAGAGCACGCATTCGCTAATGATAAGGTTGCGGCTCGTTTCCGTGACCAGATCCTTGAAATTGAAAAGGATAAGATCGACTTCATGGACGTATCTCCTAAGATGGTAGTATCTGTTGCTACATCTATGATCCCGTTCCTTGAAAACGACGACGCAAACCGTGCCCTCATGGGCTCCAACATGCAGCGTCAGGCTGTGCCGCTGCTCCGTACTGAACGTCCCTTTGTTGGTACTGGTATGGAATATAAGGCGGCTGTTGACTCCGGCGTATGCGTACTGGCTGAGGCTGACGGCGTTGTAACAATGGTATCCGCTGATGAGATCATCGTTACTGACGCTAATGAAAAGGAATACAGCTACAAGCTTTCCAAGTTCACTCGTTCCAACCAGGGTACTTGTATCAATCAGAAGCCTATCGTAAACCTTGGCGATACTGTTACCAAGGGTCAGGTTCTGGCTGACGGCCCTGCTACTGCTGACGGCGAGATCTCCCTCGGTAAGAACGCTCTCATCGGCTTCATGACATGGGAAGGCTACAACTACGAGGATGCTGTTCTCCTGAATGAAAGACTTGTTCGTGAGGATGTATTCACCTCCGTTCATATTGAAGAATACGAAATCGAATGCCGTGATACAAAGCTCGGTCCGGAAGAGATCTCACGTGATATTGCTAATGTGGGCGAGGACGCTCTGAAGGATCTGGATGAGGATGGTATCATCCGTATCGGTGCTGAGGTTCACGCAGGCGATATTCTGGTTGGTAAGGTTACTCCCAAGGGCGAAACTGAGCTGACTGCTGAAGAAAGACTCCTCCGTGCCATCTTCGGCGAAAAGGCAAGAGAAGTACGTGACAATTCCCTGAAGGTACCGCATGGTGAAGCTGGTATCATCGTTGATGTTAAGATCTTTACCCGTGAAAACTGCGACGAGCTGAGCGCTGGCGTAAACAAGCTGGTTCGCTGCTATATCGCTCAGAAGCGTAAGATCTCCATCGGCGACAAGATGGCTGGACGTCACGGTAACAAGGGTGTCGTTTCCCGTATCCTTCCTGAGGAAGATATGCCCTTCCTGCCTGACGGTACACCTCTCGATATCGTTCTGAACCCGCTGGGCGTTCCTTCACGAATGAACATCGGTCAGGTGCTTGAGGTTCATCTGGGTATGGCTGCAAAGGCTCTCGGATGGCACATTATGACTCCTGTATTCGACGGTGCACACGAAGATGATATCCGTGATTGCTTCCGTGAGGCTAATGAGCGCAATGCTGCTCACCGTGATGATGAATTTGACCTGAAGCCTATGGACAAGGTTATTAACCCCAAGGCTCTGGAAATGAACGAGGACGGTAAGTTCACTCTCTATGACGGACGTACCGGCGAAAAGTTCGACAACCGTGTAACTGTTGGTTATATGTACTACCTCAAGCTCCACCATCTGGTAGACGATAAGATCCACGCACGTTCTGTAGGCCCGTATGCACTGGTAACACAGCAGCCTCTGGGCGGTAAGGCTCAGTTCGGCGGTCAGCGTTTCGGTGAGATGGAAGTATGGGCGCTGGAGGCTTATGGTGCTGCTTATACACTTCAGGAGATCCTGACTGTTAAGTCCGACGATACTATCGGACGTGTAAACACCTACGAGGCTATCGTTAAGGGTCAGAATGTACCGAAGCCCGGTATCCCTGAATCCTTCAAGGTTCTTATCAAGGAACTCCAGTCTCTGGGTCTTGATATCCGTGTACTCGACCGCAATCAGGAAGAAATCGACCTGAAGGCAACCTTCGACGACGACGACAGCCTGATCCCTCAGCCTGTTGCTTATGTTGATGAGGATACCGACGGCACAGCTTACTATGATGAGCTGGAGGGCGATATGGAGAGCGCTGGTCTTTCCTTCAAGGACGCTGAACATCTCGATGATGATGACACCGGCTTCCTGACTGATGAGGACGACAGCAGCGACGACTTCATGTTCGGCGATGACATGGACGACGACTTGATCTGAGAATCATAAATGCCGGAATGCGGAAAGATAAGCTTTCCGCATCATCCGCCCACCATATATTATATAGTTCTATTATTCAGGAGGTAGCGGTTTGGAATTTAATACATTTGAATCCATTAAAATTGGTCTGGCATCTCCGGATCGTATCCGGGAATGGTCTTACGGCGCAGTAGAACGTCCGGAAACCATTAACTACCGTACACAGAAGCCGGAGCGTGACGGTCTGTACTGTGAACGTATCTTCGGCCCGACAAAGGACTGGGAATGTCACTGCGGTAAGTTCAAGAAGATCCGCTTCAAGGGCAAGGTCTGCGATCGCTGCGGCGTTGAGGTTACACGTGCCAAGGTTCGCCGTGAACGTATGGGTCACATTGAGCTGGCAGCACCTGTTTCACATATCTGGTACTTCAAGGGCACTCCGTCCCGTATCGGTCAGATGCTGGAAATCTCCCAGAAGCGTCTGGAAGAGGTACTCTACTTTACAAAATATATCGTACTTGATCCGGGTAATACTGAGCTGGAAAAGAAGCAGCTCCTTACAGAAAAGGAATACACCTCCTTCCGTGAAAAGTACGGCGACGACTTCAGAGCGTCCATGGGCGCAGAGGCTATCTATGAGCTTCTCTGCGAGATCGACCTGGAGGCACTCTCCGCTGAGCTGAAGGAAAGTCTCAGCGATATGACTTCCGACCAGAAGCGTCTGAAGCTGCTGAAGCGTCTTGATATCGTTGAGGCATTCCGTCTCTCCGGCAACCGTCCGGAATGGATGATCCTCACAGCTGTTCCGGTAATTCCTCCGGATCTCCGTCCTATGGTTATGCTGGACGGCGGACGTTATGCAACATCCGACCTTAACGACCTCTATCGTCGTGTAATTAACCGTAATAACCGTCTCAAGAGAATGCTGGAGCTGGAAGCACCGGACATTATCGTTAGAAACGAAAAGAGAATGCTTCAGGAGGCTGTTGACGCCCTTATCGACAACGGCAGACACGGCAGACCTGTTACAGGTCCCAATAACCGTGCACTGAAGTCTCTCTCCGATATGCTGAAGGGTAAGCAGGGACGTTTCCGTCAGAACCTGCTTGGTAAGCGAGTTGACTACTCCGGCCGTTCCGTTATCGTTGTAGGCCCTGAGCTGAAGATGTATCAGTGCGGTCTGCCTAAGGAAATGGCTCTGGAGCTGTTCAAGCCCTTCGTTCTGAAGAGACTTGTTGATACAAAGGTTATCCAGAACATCAAGAGCGCACGCAAGAAGGTTGACCATGCTTCACCTGAGGTATGGGACGCTCTGGAGGATGTTATCAAGGATCATCCCGTTCTGCTGAACCGTGCTCCCACACTTCACCGTCTGGGTATTCAGGCATTTGAGCCTATCCTTGTAGAAGGCCGTGCTCTGAAGCTCCACCCGCTGGTTTGCTCTGCGTTCAACGCTGACTTCGACGGTGACCAGATGGCGGTACATCTGCCGCTGTCCGCTGAGGCTCAGGCTGAGGCTCGTTTCCTCATGCTGGCTGCCAACAACCTGCTGAAGCCCTCCGACGGCCGTCCGGTTGCTGTTCCGACTCAGGACATGGTTCTTGGTTCATATTACCTGACCATGGAAAAGATCGGTGAAAAGGGCGAGGGCAAGGTGTTCCGTGATGTTGACGAGGCTCTGATGGCTTACAATGAGGGCGACGTTTCCATCCACGCAAAAATCAAGGTCCGCATTACAAAGGATATCGGCGACAGAAGAGTTTCCAAGCTGATCGACTGTACTGTAGGCCGTCTGATATTCAACGCTAATATTCCTCAGAATCTGGGCTATGTTGACCGTACAAGCTCCGACCACCAGTTCGATCTGGAGATTGCGTTCCTGGTCGGCAAGAAGCAGCTGGGTCAGATCATCGACCGCTGCATCAAGATCCACGGTACTGCTACAACATCTGAGGTTCTCGATAAGATCAAGGCTACAGGCTTCAAGTACTCCACAAGAGCTGCTATCACCGTTGCTGTATGCGACGCTGAGAT
>JAZNOB010000057.1:0-5770 GCA_045580565.1 Ruminococcus sp. | reverse complement strand
AGAGACGTGCTGTCAAGGAGGCTGCTGAACAGGCTGGGGCAAGACGTGTCCTCATAGCAGAAGAACCTATGGCTGCTGCCATCGGTGCAGGACTGCCTACCACTGAGCCTAACGGCTGCATGATCCTTGATATCGGCGGTGGCACAAGCGAGGCTGCAGTTATATCCATGGGCGGAATCGTTGCGTCAAAAAGCATCCGCTGTGCAGGTAAGGCTATGGACGAAGCTATCATTCAGCATCTGAAGCATAAAATGGGTCTGCTTATCGGCGAAAGAACTGCCGAGGAGATCAAGCTGGAGATAGGCTCGGCTTTTGACGTAGGCTCTGACGGTGCAATGGAAATCAAGGGCAGAAACCTGCTGACAGGTCTGCCGGAAAATATAAATCTTACATCTGCCGAGGTGCGTGAGGCTCTCAGCGAGCCGCTGGCACGTATAGTTGACGCTGTTAAATATACTCTGGAACAGACTCCTCCGGAGCTTGCTGCCGACATTATTGAGCAGGGCATCACCCTTTGCGGCGGCGGTGCGCTTCTGAAGGGCATTGACAGGCTTCTGGCTCATGAGACAGGTCTGCCGGTATTTGTTTCACAGTATCCCCTTGACTGCGTTGCTGAGGGAACCGGTAAGATCCTTGCCGATATGGATAAATACAGCGACGCTCTCACAGACGATGTTGAGTATTACTAAAATAAGCAAATTGCCGACAGGTCTTAAAAAGGCGGTCGGCTTTCGGCGTATACGCAAAAATATAAAAGGAGGCTGTCGCAAATGGGCGACTTTTTCAGAGAACACAGATTCCGCATTCTTATCTGCATCATTGCCCTTATTGTGGGAATAATGCTCTATACCGTCACTCAGGGCGGCGAAGGCTCCGGTGCAGGCGGTGTATTCAACACCATCCTCAGTCCTGTAAGAAGCGCTGTCAACAATATAGCTGAGGACTCCGATTCATTCCTTGGCTCTGTACTGAACGGGAATAAATATCAGCAGGAAATAGAGGAGCTTAAAAAGGAAAACGCTGCTCTAAAAAATGAGCTGACTGACTACGAAGAAACCAAGCAGGAGCTTTTAGAGCTTCAGCAGTTTATGGGCATCAAAGAGGAGAACGTGAAACATACTTACTCCGAGCCGTGTACTATCATCGGCTACGTCACAAACGACCCGTATCATAGCTTTATGATAAACAAGGGCTCTGATGACGGACTTTCCATACACGACCCTATTATAACAGGCGAGGGCGTTGTAGGCGTTATATCCGCAATATCCTCAAACTCCGCTACAGTAAGAACTATCCTTTCTCCTGAGCTGTCTGTGGGCGCTATAACTGCCGATAACAAATACACCGGTGTTGCTGAGGGCGAGATCCTTCTGGCGGCTGACTATAAGTGCAGAATGCTGTACCTTGACAGAGATACCGGCGTTGAGGAAGGCGATCTTATCACCACATCAAGCGCAAGCGGTATCTTCCCGAAGGGCTATCTTATCGGTACTGTTGAATCTGTTGAGGCTATGGAAAGCGGTCTGAGCAAATATGCTGTTATAAAGCCTGCGGTGGATTTTGAGTCGATGACAAGCGTTGTGGCTATCACAGACTATCCCGGAAAGGGCGATAATCATGAGTAAGATCAGAACACGGCGTACTACTGCACGTGAAAAGCAGAACCTTGTGCTGCGGTGTATTCTCTATGGCGTGATAATATTCCTGTGCTTTATTACCGCAACTGCCGGAAGCTTCAGAAAGCCTCTGCTGCTTATACCGGTGGCTCTCTGCATTGCGTCCTACGCAAGAGAACATACAGCTGTGCTTACCGGTGTATTATGCGGATTTCTGCTGGATATAGTCTGCGGAAAGCTTATGGGCTTCAATGCTCTTATACTCATGATACTGTGTGCAGCAGTATCTCTGCTTTACAAGCACTATCTCATGCACAAGTGGTTTACCTTCATGCTGCTGGCTGCGGCAGGAATATTCCTTCAGGGCATACTTGATTACTTCTTCTTCTATGCAATATGGGACTATTCCAACGTATCATACATATACACCAGCCATATACTTCCCTGCTGCATATACACTCTTATTTCAACACTGCCTGTCTATGCAGTCATTCATACCATAAACCGGCTGCTGCGTCCGAATATCATACGTACTATCGAGGAAACTGTGATATCCGAGGATGACCAGTAGCATTCTGAGAAAAGAGAGTCAGATGAATAAAAGCAAATACTATCTCTACCTTAAAGGCACCGTGCTTACGGCTTTTATACTGTGTGCCGCCTGTCTGTGCGGATACAGGCTTATGAAGGTTCAGCTGGTTGACAGCGAAGACTATACAAACCGTAAGTATTCAACATACAAATATACCCAGTCCATTGAGGCTACACGTGGAGAGATCGTTGACTGTACCGGCGAGCCGATAATCGTAAACAAGCTGGGTTACAGTGCTGTCATACTGCCGGAGCAGTTCCCGAATGACTATTCCGAGGGCAACTCTGTGCTCTTAGGCATTATGAATATCCTCTCAAAATACAGAGTCGAGCCGGAGCTTTCTATTCCTATCGAAAGAGAAGCTCCACATAATTTCAGCACAGACGATGAATATACTCTGGAAAAGTTTAAAAGCAATCTGGGACTGAACGTCTATGCCACTGCCGACAACTGCATGGCAAAGCTTATTGAGGACTACGAAATATCGCCGGAATATACAGATGACCAGAAATGGCTTCTATGTGCGCTGCGGTATGAGATGTACCAGCGTGGCTTCTCAATGAGCAACAGGTTTACTCTCGTAGAGGATATACCCGAAAGAGCTGTTACCGAAATCAAGGAATCCGGTTTATATCTGTCAGGTATCGACATTGCCGAGCTGCCTCTGAGATCTGTTGTTCAGGATGATGTCATTCCCCATGAGATCGGCACTGTGGGCCCTATATATGCCGAGGAATATGAGGAGCTTTCTGAAAAAGGATATCAGATGGATGATACCGTCGGAAAGAACGGCATCGAAAAGGCTTGTGAATCATACCTGAAAGGTGAGGAAGGCATAAAGACCATATCCGTGCAGAACGGCGAGGTCGTTTCCTCGGAGATAACTACTCCTGTTACCTCAGGAAATACTGTAATGCTTACAGTAGACAGCACATTCCAGAAGGATCTTCAGGGAATACTGGAGGATTTCATTGCAGACTTCGACAGTCTGAGAAACGAAAAAACCGAAAAGCTTGAGCTTGGCGAAGTAAAGAACGGCGCAATAGTAGTCCTCGATGCAAAGGACGGCGGCGTTCTGGGTATGGCTACCTGTCCCACCTACACCCTGACTACCTATATGGAGGACTACGGCTCACTGCTTAAAGACGAGGAAAGACCTCTTGTAAACCGTGCCACTCTGGGACTCTACCGTCCCGGCTCTACATTCAAGCCCATTACCGCTACTGCCGGTATGTGTGAGGGTATTGTCAGCGGATATTCCGAATATTACTGCAGTCAGAAGTATAAGTTCCGTGACCAGATATATAACTGTACCGGCGGTCACGGCAGCATAGGCGTAATACCTGCCCTGCAGTACTCTTGCAACATATATTTCTATAAGCTGTCGGAAGCTCTCACTATTGACGGGATCTCAAAATACGCCACACTCTATGGTCTCGGTCAGCACAGCGGTCTTGAAACAGGCGACGCTGCCGGACATCTCTCAAATATAGAATACTACAACAGTCAGGATCTCACATGGACTGTCGGTGAAGTTCTTCAGTCAGGCATCGGTCAGTCAGAGTGGGCTGTAACACCTCTCCAGATGGCTGTAGTTGCAAATACTATCGCAAATGACGGCGTAAGATACGAGCCTCATCTTGTCGACAGCATCTGGGATTATAACATGGAAAACAAGCTTCAGGATATTGAGCCTGTTGTTGCTGCAACCATTTCCGGCGGCGAGGGTGTGTTCTCGTTTATAGAGCAGGGTATGGTAGCGGCTTCTGTTACTAATATGCCGGCTGAATATTCTCTCGGAAATCTCGGCTACAGCGTAGCTATCAAGACCGGTACGCCTCAGCAGGGCTCACGTGTTCAGGACTCCTTCTTTATCGGCTATGCTCCTGCTCATGATCCGGAGATCGCCTTTGCCGGCGTTATTGAGGGCGGCGAATACTCAAAATACATGATAAGAAGCATTATTGAGGCGTATGAAAGATACAAGGACAGAACTTCCTCAGGTGAATAGATCAGTCGGTATTGTTGAGTTTTTCCTGTCATTTAAAGCAGCTTACGCCTTTTTTCGTCATACTGCACAAACGCAGGGCATCCGGCTACCATAGTTTTCACAATCTTCAGGAAGTTACTGAGAAACTCTTTGACAAATCCAAGTTTTGTGGTATAATAGTATTATGAAGTACCAGCGAATTACACAGGCGGCAACGCCATCGTTATAAGCAGGCAAAGAAAGGAATGATTACTATATGAATATCGCACTTATCGCACACGATGCAAAAAAGGAGCTTATGATTCAGTTCTGCATCGCATACTGCGGCATACTTTCCAGACACAGACTCTGTGCAACTGATACTACAGGCAAGCAGGTATCCGAGGCTTCAGGTCTCACCATCAAGCGCTACCTCAGCGGCTCACAGGGCGGCAACCAGCAGATCGGTTCCCTTATTTCCTGTGATGAGATCGACGTGCTTCTTTTCTTCAGAGATCCAATCGGACGCAAGGAATCAGAACCCAATGAGATAAATCTGCTCCGTCTTTGCGACGTGCATAATATTCCGGTCGCTACAAATATCGCTACTGCCGAGGCTCTTATAATGGCTCTTGAAAGAGGCGACCTCGACTGGAGAATTCTGGGAGCACCCTCTATATAAGTGTTCCCCTCTGTCCCTTTTCGTAAGGGACAACTTTTTTGCATAAGGAGATTATTTATGGCTTTGAAAATAACCCGTCCTCTCGGTACTGAGGACATTACACCTAAGAATGTAAATAAATGGTATACCGTGGAAAAGATCGCCCGTGAGACTGCACAGTGCTTCGGCTTCAAGGAGATCCGTGTTCCTACATTTGAGAGCACTGACCTGTTTCTCCGTTCTGTCGGCGAAACTACTGACGTTGTTCAGAAGGAAATGTATACCGTAAAGGCTAAGGAAACTGAGTTCACTCTCCGTCCTGAGGGTACTGCGGGTACTATCCGTGCTATGCTCCAGAACGGTATGCTCAACGACGCTCTGCCTCAGAAGGTCTTCTATATCCTCTCATGCTTCCGTCATGAACGTCCTCAGGCTGGCAGACTCCGTGAGTTCCACCAGTTCGGTCTGGAAATGGCTGGCGCACAGAATCCCTCTGCTGACGCTGAGGTCATTTCCCTTGCAAAAACTCTGCTGGACAGACTGGGACTTAAAAATATTGCCCTTAACATAAATTCCATCGGCTGCCCTGCGTGCAGAAGCGAATACCACAAGGCTCTCAGAAGCTATTTCTCTGCCCGTGAGGATGAGCTTTGCGATACCTGTAAGACACGCCTTGACAAAAATCCTATGAGAATACTTGACTGCAAAAGCCCTATTTGCAGCGATATCGCAAAGGATGCTCCTGTTATCCTCGATTATCTCTGCGACGATTGCAGCGGACACTTTGAGTCCCTGAAAAACAAGCTCACAGCTATGAATATAGAATATACGGTAAATCCCAAGATAGTAAGAGGCCTTGACTACTACACAAAGACTGTATTCGAATTTGTAACTACAGACATCGGCGCACAGGGTACTGTATGCGGCGGCGG
>JAZNOB010000056.1:0-3464 GCA_045580565.1 Ruminococcus sp. | reverse complement strand
TGAAATTGTCTTCCTAAGACCGCTTGGCCTCCGACTTGTCTCGACCTGAACGGTCAGTACGTTTACTACTTCGAGGCTATCCGTGACGCTTTCTGGGGCGACGGAAGCATCTTCTACGACTGGTCACGTAACCTGTCGGGTAACTTCATGGGCATCATCGGCTACTATCTTGCCAGCCCCTTCACCCTTATCGTAATTCTCCTGCCTCAGAGCTGGATGGTTACAAGCCTGCTCATCATGCAGCTTGCGAAGCTCGGTGCAGCAGCAGTTACATTCAACTACTTCCTCCGCAGACGCAGAGGTATGGAAGAATGGCCTGCACTCATCTTCTCCACACTCTATGCTATGATGGCTTATGCTGTTATTCAGCTTATCGACCCCATGTGGATCGACGGTCTTGTATTCCTGCCGCTTATTATGGCTGGTATGGAGTACCTCATTGACGACGGACGCAGACTCAACTACATCATTCCTCTGGGCATGATGTTCGTAGCTAACTTCTATATCGGCTACATGATCGCATTCTTCTGCGTTATCTACTTCATCTTCTATACTTTCTTCGGTTCTGACGCTAAGTCTCTCCAGGGCTACGGAAAGTTCCAGGCTACAGGCAGATTCATCTACTCCTCACTCATAGGCGGTATGCTTGCAGCGGCTATGATCCTGCCGGTATACTTCGCACTCCAGCAGGGTAAGTTTGACTTCACTGAGCCGGACTACAGCTTCAAGACTCAGTTTGAGCTGGTTGACCTGTTCGCTCAGCTCCTGCCGGCACAGTATGACTCTGTAAACGTAGAGGGCAGCCCTGAGATCTACTGCGGTACTCTCTCACTGTTCCTGCTGCCTCTGTTCTATATCAACAAGAACATCACCACTAAGAAAAAGCTTGGCTATACCTTCATGCTCCTCTGCATGGTCGTAAGTATGTGGATAAAGCCTGTTGATATGATGTGGCACGGCGGTCAGGTGCCGAACTGGCTCCCCTTCCGTTACTCCTTCCTTGTATCCTTCGTTATCCTGAATATGGCGGCTGTCGCTTTCAAGAACCTGAAGGGTATATCCATCAATAAGCTTGCTGCTGAATTTATCACAATCCTTATCGGTATGCTGTTCATGGTTCGTATCAACTACGAGCATATCGACCTGAAGAAGAGCATCTGGGTCGCTATCATCTTCATGCTGGTATATCTGGTGCTTATCTATCTGCTCAATAACGGCAAGCAGGGCAGAACAAAGGCTATGAACGTAGCTATCACAGGCTCTATGCTCCTCTTTGTAGGCGGCGAGGCTGTTTACAATGCAGCTGACTCCATGCAGAAGATCCACGAGGAGGTTGCTTACTCCGGCGCTGATTACTACAATAACTTCATCCAGAACGGACGTGCTATCGTAGATGAGCTGGAAGAGCATGACGACGGTCTGTACCGTGCAGAGAAGACCTACTGGAGATGCGTAAACGACAACGACGCTCTCGGTCTCCGTGGTATCTCCCACTCCAGCTCTGTCATGAATACTAAGATCATCAACTTCATCGAAACAATGGGCTACTGTACTCACAGCTACTACACACGCTATAACGGTAACTCCGATCTGGCTGACTCTCTGCTGGGTATCAAGTACGTCCTCAATCAGGAGGGTGCTCTTGGTCAGGACGCTTCTCTCAACCACTACATCAACCCCAACTACGTTCCCATCAACGACGGCTACACCTACAAGAACCACAACGGTGTTGACCAGACTGTAAAGATCTATGAGAACCCCAACGCTCTGTCCATCGGCTATATGGCAAGCGATGATATCCTCAACATCAGCCACCTTGGCAACGATAACCCCTTCAACAGCCAGAATGTATTCATGAGCACACTTGCCGGCAAGACTGAATTTGACCCTGTAACAGGCGTTATCAACGGCAATGCTGAATACTACACTCGTCTCGACGTTGGCGAGCCGGAGATCAACAACATCACAGTTTCCGACTACAATGTAGAGAACCGCCTGAAGCTTTACACAGCCGGCGAGGGTGACCCGACTATCAACTTCAACTTCACTGTTCCGGATGATAAGCCTATCTACATCTACTTCAAGACAGAGAACCAGAAGTCTGTAAACCTCTGGCTGGGTGAATGGAGCGACGAGCTTCAGGAGTATGACTACTCTGAGCACGACCGCTATGGCTTCTTCAGCGCATACTTCGAGGGCGACAACTACACTATGATGCGTCTCGGCAGCTTCGAGCCTGGCAAGAAACTCTCTCTCCGTGTAACTGTTGCACACGAGTACACTATCGTCCGTGACTTCTTCTTCTACAGCTTCGATGAGGAAAAGTTCCAGCAGGATATCGACATCCTGAAGGCAAATCAGCTCCAGATCGAGGAGTACGACGAAAACTACATCAAGGGTACTGTTACTGCTTCTGAGGGACAGCTCCTTATGACATCCATTCCGTGGGAAGAAACTGGTGCTTCTATGGAGCAGATGCTCTTCAAGCTTCCGTGGGAAGGCACATGGAGAGTCAAGGTTGACGGCAAGTCCGTTGAGCCTACAGAGGTCATCAAGGCATTCGTAGGCGTTGAGCTTGAACCGGGTACTCATACCGTTGAATTCAAATATGTATCACCGGGCTGGTACACTGGTCTTATCCTTGTGTTCATTGCGATCGCTCTGCTTGTATGGTTCTATCTGAAGGATCGCCGTACAAACAAGGAGCTTATACTCCAGATCAAGGCTCGTCACGAAGCTTCCGCTGCATACGGCGGTGCGCTTATCTGGCTGCCGCTGGAAAGCGAGCTGAAGGCTGAGGCTGCAAAGGCTGCTGCACCTAAGAAGGCTGCACCCAAGGCTGAGGCAAAGGCTGAGACTGAATCCGAAGGATCAGCTGAATAAAAGATAACACGAAAGCCGCAGGAATTTCTCCTGCGGCTTTTTTGCGGATGCGTGATGAATGTTGGGGAAGTGTAAATTGTGGTTTGGCGTACGAGATCGCTTAAAGCGGCGCACAGGCAATAAAAGTTTTTTTGCGCCGCTTTTTTCTCAAAAAAAGGCGGGCGTAGGGGCGGGGAGGAGAAGTCCCAGATGATTGCGCAGCAATCATGTACCTGAAATAACGGGCAATTTTATCTAAGAGCACAGACCAAATTCCGCATAGCAAAATGTTTCCCGTCAAAGCAAAGTCAATCCAAGAAAGCCTTCTTACGCTACTAAGTAAAACCGGATATGCGGAATTTGAAACATAGCAGGAGAGAAGCACGAAGTGCAAGAATCCTGCGGACTGTACGAGCCTTGTTACCCTAAGAGAACTCGCAAAGAAACACTCGTTGAAAATGTTCCACCGGAACATTTTCAAGGTATACTTGATTATAACGGTGAACAAGGAGGAGCGGTCTTGTTCGCTAAGTCGGAGGCCAAGCGGTCTTAGGAAGACAATTTCATCACACAACTCCTTGGCTCACAGAACGACATGGCTA
>JAZNOB010000055.1:0-3850 GCA_045580565.1 Ruminococcus sp. | reverse complement strand
AATCAGGTGGCTTTCGGGGTTATGTGCCTCGCCGATTGTTCCGCTTGCATCCGCACCGCAGGCATTGAAGTAACGCAGGGACACAAACCGCAGACCGTGTGCATTTGCCGTCCACTTGAACATCTTCTCCATGGCAAGCTTGGTTTCGCCGTAAGGGTTTGTGGGACAGGTGCGGTCACTTTCGAGAATCGGGATGTTCTCGGGTTCGCCATAGGTAGCGGCTGTTGAGGAGAACACGATTTTGTCAATGCCATGCTTCACCATCGCATCGAGCAGAATCTTCGTACCGCAGAGGTTGTTGTCGTAGTATTTGAGCGGATTTGTGACGCTTTCGCCAACAAGGGAATATGCCGCAAAGTGGATCACTGCGTCGATTTTTTCCTGCTGAAAGAGATTGTCAAGGAAATCGAAATCATGGAGGTCACCCTCATAGAATTTCGCACCATCAGGGATCGCCTTGCGGTAACCCGTTACCAGATTATCTGCAACAATGACTTCATTTCCTGCCTTTACAAGCTCAAGTGCGGTATGTGAGCCAATATATCCCGCACCGCCGAGTACTAAAATACGCATATTACGCTTCCTCCTTTGTAATTTCTACGCCGCCCACAGGACGGATCCTCATTTTCTGACAAGCATTACCACCGAAGATACGGTTCATTTCCGATATGTAAGCATCCGCAAGCTCCAGCGGCACGAAAGCCTGAATCGTACCTGCAAAACCTCCGCCATGCACTCTGACTGCACCTGTGCCGGCAAGAAGCCTTTTGCTCATCATAATAGCAAGTGGGATTTCCTGCTGTGTGGGCTGTGAAGTACTATAGAGGTTCTGCAAAAGCTGTGCGGAGGAATCGCCGGATTCATTCACAAGCCGGAGAAATTCGCCCAGATTTCCGGATTTCAGTGCTTCGGCTTCCTGCAAAGCACGGCTATTTTCGGAGAAGAAATGTGAGGCTCTGAGAATGGCACGATCGGGGCAATTCTCACGCAGTTTCGGAATTGCATCATAGAATGCAATCTCGCTCACCTCACGCAGATACGGCTTTCCGAAATACGCTGCAACCGACTCCATCTCACTGCGGATGGCAACATAATCATCCGTCAGATTTGCGTGGCTGCCCTTTGTATCAGTGATGCACAGGCAGCAGCCATGAGATTCAAAATCAAAGTCAAAGGGCTTGATTTCGGGATTTTCCGTATCGTAGAAATCAATAGAAACCAGACCTCCCACGGACGAAACCATCTGATCCATCAGACCGCTTTTCTTGCCGAAGTATACATTCTCAGCAAACTGTCCGATTTTAGCGATCTCCACTGCTCCTGCCTTGCTGTCATTGTAATAGCTGTCGATGATCGTACCGATGAGCGTTTCAAATGCCGCCGAAGAAGAAATACCGCTGCCGCTTAGAACATCGGAAGTGGTATAAGCGTCAAATCCACCGATATTCACGCCCATTTCAGCAAATCTTGCAGCGATGCCACGAATTATCGCAGAACTACCATTCTCATTTGGCTGAACGTCAAGCTTTTCCAACGAAACAACATCCTGTGGATATCCCTCTGACTTTACACGGATAACCTTGTCATCATGAAATGCAACGACTGCGATCACATCCAGATTCACCGACGCCGCCAGCACACAGCCATGCTGGTGGTCGGTGTGGTTGCCGCCGATCTCGGTTCTGCCGGAAGCGGAGTAGATGCGGATGGCTTTTCGCTTCGGATACAGCTGCGTGAATTTCTGCACAGCGTCCAGATAACGCTGTTTCTGATGCTTCAATACTTCCTCGGAAGTACCGTACAGCTTCTCGAATGTCTTTGTGTATGCGTTATTTTCAATTTTCTGCAATACGTCACGAATGTTCATGCTGATTCCTCCTATCAGAGCGGATTGATTTCAAATTCCAGTGTCATCGGCTGTTCAGCGGAGATCTTGAATTCCTGATGCACCGGCGCACCCCAACTGTCATCGCCGCCGACACCCATCTGCTTTGCGGCAATGCGTACCCATGTATAGGACGGTTTGGGGAGTTCTTCTCGGTGCAGAGCGTTGTCAAGTTCATAGGCACTATATGGCAGAACGCTCATTTCAAATGGCTGTTCCTTTGCTGTAAAGCTAAGACCTGCTCCGTTTTCTTCGTACACATTTACATATCTCACGCCTGTACGGTTGCCGCATTCCTGCGGGTTCAGGTACTTTGTGAAATTATCCTGTGCAGTCGATGTATATACGCCGAGTCTTGTGCCGTTGTTACGGTCAATGTAGTTTTCATCGGGTCCCATTCCGTAGAAGGTGAAGTTTTCATAGTGACGTTTCATTTTAAGATCCATTGCAAATACGGGCATATCAGCCATTCCCTTCACGCCCGGATAGTCCGCTTTCACGCCAAGTCTGCCGTCAAAGTAAGCAGTGTATGTCACCTTGTATTCAAACGCCGGAACGGTCGGTGCGGCGAATGTATAAATCACATCAAGACTGTCTGCATTTTCCTTTGTGTCAAAGCCAACCTGCTTTGCGCACTTGCCTGCAATCTGCCACTGTGACATTGCAAAGGGATAGCCTGCACCCGTGTCGTTGTCGGTCATCGCTCTCCAGAGGCTGATCTTCGGTGCTCTTGTGATGTATTCAGTGCCATTGTAAAGCAGAGAACTGATACCGCCCTCACGCTTGTCGAACAGCATGGAGAAGTGTTCGCCGTGTACGCCGACGGAGAAATCACCATAGATGATCTCAGCCTTTGCAGTTGTTGTGGGGACTGCAATTTCGGGCGTTTCCACGATTTCCTGTGCAAAGCTGATCTCATGTCCCTTGTCCGCCCAGAGAGTATCCTCTGCAAGCACTGCGGATGCTGTCAGCACATATTCGCCGCCATTTTCAGGAACTGCAAGACCGATTTTCACGTTGCCTGTTTCACCAGCCGGAACATTCAGACGATGTTCCTCAGTTGCAAGAATTTCGCCCTCTTTTTCCAGTGTGACTTTGAAAATATATCCGCTTGTTTCAATGAACAGGTTTCTGTTTTCCACGGTCAGCACGCCATTTATTATATTCATTCTGATATTGGAGTAAAGCTGCTTTGCTTCCTGCACCTTCGGAGAACAGGTGCGGTCAGCGTAAACAATACCGTTCGTACAGAAGCCATAGTCGCTCTGTCTGTCATCGAAATCGCCGCCATAGACCAGAACGCCGTCCTTGTACAGTGCCTGATCAATATAGTCCCAGATAAAGCCGCCCTGATAGGCTTCGTATTTATCTTCAAGATTGGTGTAGAGCTTCATGCCGCCGAGAGAGTTACCCATTGCGTGCATATATTCACAGCTGATGTAGGGCTTGCCTGTATTCTGCTTCAGATATTCCTCAACATCACAGGGCTTTGCGTACATACGGCTTTCCATATCGGTTATGTGGTCGTATTTTCTGTTCCACACAACACCTTCATAGTGAACCAGTCTTGTGCTGTCAACCTCGTGGAAGTAGTCAGCCATTGCCGCAATATCATCGCCGCAGTAGCTTTCGTTTCCGGAGCTCCATATCAGCACGCTTGCATGGTTCTTGTCACGCTCGTACATGGATCTTGCTCTGTCGTGGCAGGCTTCCTTCCATTCGGGAAGTGACGCAGGAACATTATATATCGGTACGCCGTTTTCAAAATGCGACCATGAACCATGGGTTTCGAGGTTTGTTTCGTCGATCAGGTAAATACCGTATTCATCGCAAAGACGATACCAAAGAGAATTGTTGGGATAGTGACAGGTGCGGACGGCGTTCAGGTTGTTCTGCTTCATGAAGCGGATGTCCCAGAGCATATCTTCTTCGGTCACAACTCTGCCGCCCTCTGCATTCCATTCG
>JAZNOB010000054.1:0-9588 GCA_045580565.1 Ruminococcus sp. | reverse complement strand
GCTTCGCAGAGTTCAGACAGAGAATAGATCTCCTGTTCGCCTGTAGGTGCCCAGCCAAGGAGACAGATATAGTTGATAACTGCTTCCGGCAGATAGCCCTTTGCCATGAGATCCTGGAAGGATGCGTCACCGTTACGCTTTGAAAGCTTGTGCTGCTGATCCTTCATAACAGGTGCGCAGTGGATGTATACGGGAACATCCCAGCCGAATGCTTCGTAGAGAAGATTATACTTCGGTGCAGAGGAAAGATACTCGTTGCCTCTGATAACGTGTGTGATTCCCATTACGTGGTCGTCAACTACGTTTGCGAAATTGTATGTAGGCATACCGTCTGTCTTGATGAGAACCTGATCGTCAAGAGTAGCATTCTCAACAGAGATATCGCCGTAAATTTCATCGTGGAATGTAGTTGTGCCCTCAAGCGGCATCTTCTGGCGGATAACGTAGGGAACGCCTGCCTGAAGCTTAGCCTCGACCTCCTCAGGGGAAAGGTCACGGCAGTGACGGTCGTACATAGGGTCAAGATGAGCCTCTTCCTGAGCCTTTCTCACCTCGTCAAGTCTTTCCTTATCGCAGAAGCAGTAGTAAGCATGACCTTTCTTCACAAGCTCCTCTGCGTATGACTTGAACATACCCATTCTTTCAGACTGAACGTATGGACCTACAGGGCCGCCGATATCAGGGCCTTCGTCCCAGTTAAGACCTGCAATGCGGAGTGTATTGTAGATAACGTCAACTGCGCCCTCAACATAACGCTCCTGGTCTGTATCCTCGATTCTGAGGATGAAATCGCCGCCGTCCTTCTTTGCGATAAGGTAAGCATAAAGGGCGGTTCTCAGGTTGCCGATGTGCATATAGCCTGTAGGACTTGGTGCAAATCTGGTTCTGATTCTTTTTTCCATGGAAGCTTCTTCCCTTTCTATATGGATTCCGCAAGTCTCCGTGCAGTCTCACAATCCTGTGCAATGGCTGTGCGGAGTGCGGTTATACTTTCAAATTTCTGTTCCGGTCGAATGAAGCGGATAAGCTCTGTCACGCAGTCCTGTCCGTAGAGATCGCCCGAAAAGTCAAAGAGATATGTTTCCGCAAGAGGAATATTCTCCTCGGAAACTGTAGGCTTTACGCCTATATTGGTTATGCCGTTATATATGCCCTCAGGCGTATGAACACGGCTGAGATATACGCCCTTTCTCGGTACAAGCTGTCCTTTTCTGAAAGGCTGATTTATGGTTGGAAAGTCTATAGTCCTGCCCAGAGCCTTGCCATGAAGGACTTTACCTGTTACTGCATAGGGTCTGCCTGAAAGCTCAGCCGCCTTTTCCGGCTCGCCTGCTTTAAGATGCTCACGTATTCTCGTTGAGGAGACCTCGCTGCCGCCGTGCATTACAGCGTCCACGAGAACTGCTTCAAAGCCCATTTCCATGCCGAATTTTTTCAGGTCGTCAAAGCTCCAGACTGCCTTTCTGCCGAAGCGGAAATCACTTCCGCAGAACACCTTTTCCGCATGAAGCGTATTTACGATCACCTCACGGCAGAATGTCTCGCCGTCCATTTCCTGAATATCTGCAAAGTCAGGTGAATAGACCTGCTCAATACCGCACTGCTCCAGAAGTATCAGCTTGCGTTCCTGCGTGCAGATATACTCAAAGGGATGACCGTGCTTTCTGGGAAAGCTTTCCGTATTGAAGGTAAACACCGACGGAACAAGTCCCTCGCTCCGGCATTTTACAGCCGCTTCAAGAATACTTCTGTGGCCAAGATGCACTCCGTCAAAAAGACCAAGTGCTGCGGCGCTTCTGCCGGAAAGAGACTCCGTAACAGTTATCATGCCTGTCCATCCTTACCTTTCCTCGAAATTCTTGTGACATCTAAGCTCATGGGCGTTAAAGTCGGCTCTTGCCGTGCCGATGAATGTGCCCTCATTGCTGTAGACCGTATAAAGCTCCTGTCCGCTTTTTATATTGTGAATGCGCTTTAAGTCAAGCTTCACGCCGTTACGGTACATTCTCGTCTGGACTTCATTAAGTCTCAGCTTCGGATAGCCCTCAAACAGACGTTCGGTAGGAATAATAAGCTTTTCCAGAGTGCCGCTTTCAACAGCCGCCTTTACCTCGTCAAAGGTATAGCACTCACTGAGACAGAAGCCTGAAGCCTTTGTTCTGCAAAGAGCTGTCATAACTGCATCTCCTCCAAGAGCCTGCCCCATATCGGAAAGGAGCGTTCTTATATAAGTTCCCTTGCCGCATGAAACAGTCATTTCAGCCTCCTGCTTTTCCTCGTCAAAGGAGTGAAGCTCCAAGCCGTAAACCTCAACACTACGAACAGGACGCTCCGCTTCTATACCCTGTCTTGCAAGCTCATAGAGACGTCTTCCGCCTACTGATACTGCGGAGTACATAGGCGGCAGCTGTTCGATTTTTCCCACAAACTGCGGGATAACGCTTCTCAGGGCTTCTTCGGTAACGTGCATGTCCGGATATTCTTTAAACTCCTTGCCCCATATATCAAGGGTATCGGAGCTAAGACCGAACCGCACCCTTGCACGATAGGTCTTGTCCTGATCGGGCATTATATCGCAAGCCTTAGCCGCCGTTCCCACGAGAACAGGCAGAACGCCTGTTGCCATAGGGTCGAGAGTTCCGGTGTGACCGAGCTTTCTTATGCGTAAGATTCCACGAAGCTTTCCTATAACGTCAAAGGAGGTGAATTCCTCCGGCTTATTCATACAAAGGATACCGTTCACTGCGCCGCCATTCCTTTCGCTGCTGCTTCAAGGATGATGCGCTTTGCCTCCTCAGCCGTACCCTCGATAGTACAGCCCGCAGCCTTCATATGACCGCCGCCGCCAAGAGTCTGGCATATAGCGGATACATTCACCCAGTCAGCTGAGCGCATTGAGATACGGAATACATTCTCCTCACGCTCTTTAAGCACAATGCCGATCTGCGCACCCTCCACCTGAAGCGGGAAGCCTGCAATACCTTCAAGCTCGGATTCCTCTATGGAATATTCCTCCATAAGCTTCTTTGTAACGCATACCAGCATACACTGACCGTCCATGTAGCTTTCAAGCTGCTGTGTAAGGATGCGGTCAAGCTGCATTCTGCCCATGCTTTTGACGGTGAACATATTTCTGTTGATAATGCCGTAGGGAATATCCGGATACAGCGCCATAAGCTCGGCAGCGATCTGGTGAGTGCGTGCGCCGGTGTTGTCGTACATAAAGCAGCCGGTGTCAGTTGCAATGCCGGTATACAGGCACACCGCCATCTCTCTGGTGATCTCAACGCCCATTTCCAGCAGTACTTCATAAAGCACCTGACAGGCAGCGGCAGCCCTGCCGTCAAGGCAAAGCTCCTCTGCATAGCCTGTGTTGGAAATGTGGTGGTCGATGCAGAGGTCTACCCTGTCCTTGTATTCTGCAAGATTCTCACCGAAAAGCTGCTCGTCTGCTATATCGGCAGCGATTATAAGCTCCGGCTTAAATTCCTCCAGCGTCATAAGCTCCGGCAGCATGAAGTGATATCTTTCCGGTATCTCGTCGCTGCATATGACTCTTGCCTTTTTGCCCAGAGCCTTCATAGCGTACATAAGAGCGTAGCCTGAGCCGATGCAGTCGCCGTCGGGACTTCTGTGGATGAGGATATATGCGCTTTCACATCCAAGGATACGCTGTGCGGTTTCCTTTACTGTAAGCTGTCTCATTCCATGCCACCTTCAGTTTCTTCCTCAACAGAGGGCTGTACATGGTGGAGCATTTCGTTGATCCTTGCACTGTGTGCAATGGAATCATCCGCTATAAAGTGGAATGTGGGTACCTTACGCATCTTTATTCTGCGGAATACCTCACGCTTTATATAGCCCTGTGCGCTTACAAGACCTTTCGCAGATTCTATCGCCTTTTCCTGTCCGCTGAGACTTGATACGAAAACCTTGCAGTTGGAAAGGTCACGGGATAACTCAATGCGCACTATGCTCAGAAGCGGATCGATCCTCGGATCTTTCAGCTCTCTCATTATAGCCGTCAGCTCACGGAATAAGTCCTCCTCTGTACGGCTTATATTAAAACTTGCCATTAGTCTCTGTATTCCTCCATAATAAACGCTTCGAAGATATCGCCTTCCTTGAAGTCACGGAACTTTTCGAGAGTGATACCGCACTCGTAGCTTTCTGTAACTTCCTTTACGTCCTCCTTGAAGCGCTTCAGGCTGGACATCTTATCCTCGGCAATTACAACGCCGTCACGTACAACACGGATCTGGCACTGTCTTGTAACCTTGCCGTTCAGAATATATGCGCCTGCTACTGCGCCTACGTTGGATATCTTGTATACCTGACGAACTTCGATACGTCCCATAACAACTTCACGGAACTTAGGATCAAGCATACCCTTCATAGCTGTCTCTACATCTTCGATTGCGTCGTAGATTACACGGTAGGTTCTGATCTCTACCTTGTCACGGTTAGCTGTTTCTTCTGCAATAAGGTCGGGACGAACATTGAAGCCGATGATGATAGCGTTTGACGCACTTGCAAGCATAACGTCGCTTTCCTTGATGCCGCCTACGCCGCCGTGGATAACTCTTACACGAACCTCGTCATTGGAGAGCTTTTCAAGGGACTGCTTTACAGCTTCAACTGAACCCTGTACGTCAGCCTTTACTACGATTGCAAGCTCCTTCATTTCGCCCTCTGCGATCTGGCTGAACAGATTGTCAAGAGTTACCTTCTGGTATTCGTTGAACTTAGCCTGCTTTGCTTCGTGCTTTCTCTGCTCAACGAGAGTTCTTGCAAGACGCTCATCCTCAACTGCGTTGAAGGTATCGCCTGCCTCCGGAACCTCTGCCATACCTGTAATTTCAACCGGTACGGACGGACCTGCTGATTCTACCAGCTGACCCTTGTCGTTGGTCATGGTTCTTACTCTGCCCACTGCTGTACCTGCAATGATAACATCGCCTGTATGGAGAGTACCGTTCTGTACCAGAACTGTTGCGATCGGACCTCTGCCCTTATCAAGTCTTGCTTCTACTACAGTACCCTTTGCACGTCTTGCGGAGTTAGCCTTCAGCTCCTGCATTTCTGCAACCAGGAGAACGTTCTCCAGAAGCTCATCGATACCCTGACCAGTCTTTGCGGATACCGGTACACAGATAACGTCGCCGCCCCAGTCTTCGCATACCATTTCGTACTTGGTAAGCTCTTCCTTGACTCTGTCGGGATTTGCAGTTTCCTTATCCATCTTGTTGATAGCAACGATTACAGATACGCCCGCTGCCTTTGCGTGGCTGATAGACTCGATAGTCTGAGGCATGATACCGTCGTCAGCTGCTACTACCAGGATAGCGATATCTGTGATGTTCGCACCTCTTGCACGCATTGCAGTAAATGCTTCGTGTCCCGGAGTATCCAGGAATGTGATCTGCTTGCCCTCGTAATTTACCTGATATGCACCGATATGCTGTGTGATACCGCCTGCTTCTCCTGCTGTTACGTGAGCATTTCTGATGCAGTCAAGGATAGATGTCTTACCGTGGTCAACGTGTCCCATAACGCAGACAACAGGGCATCTTTCCTCTGTATCCTCGCTCTCGTCAACCTCCTCGATAAGTCTTTCCTCGATAGTTACGATAACTTCCTTTTCAACCTTTGCGCCCAGCTCCTCTGCAACCAGTGATGCTGTATCAAAGTCGATCTCTTCATTGATAGAAGCCATAACGCCCAGCATCATCAGTTTCTTGATGACCTCGGTAGCTGTAACCTTCAGTCTTGCCGCAAGCTCGCTTACCACGATAGTATCCGGAATGAGAACCTTCAGCTGCTGCTTTCTTGCTCTCTCAAGCTCCAGACGTCTCAGCTTATCCTGCTCTGTCTCCTTCTTGCTGGAGTACTTCTGCTTGTTTCTCTGTGCAGACTTCTGGTTGATCTTCTGCTTCTTTGAGGAATAGTTATCCTTGCCGTACTTGCCGGATGATGCCATCTGCTCGTAACGCTGATTGTACTTGTCAAGATCTACATAAGAGCCTCTTGTATCAACAGTACGTCTCTTTTCAACAGTAGAGCTGCCGCCTGTAGACATTTCAACCTCAACGTGCAGTCTCTCACCGTGCTTCTGTGCAGTCTTGGGCTGCTTCTTCTTGTCGTTCTTACGCTCCTGCTTCTGTGCAGGCGCTGCTTCCTGTACAGGCTCAGCCTTTACCTCAGCAGCCTTAGTATCTGCCTTAGTCTCAGGCTTCTTCTCAGTCTTCTTTGCCTTAGGAGCAGCCTTTGTCTCAGCTGCCTTCTTCTCTGTCTTTTCAGTTTTCTCAGTCTTTTTCATAGCTGTCTTTTCCGTCTTCTTTTCTGTAGGCTTCTCCTTCTTTTCAAATGCACTTCTGGGCAGTGAGCGTGTAGCGAAATACTCATCGAAGCTTTCAGCCTGCTTCTGCTGTGTAAAGTGCTCAAGAGCTGCGTTTACCTCTGCATCTGTAAGACCGCTGCCTGCCTTTTTCTTCTGCTGCTCAGGCTCAATGCTTTCATAGAAAGCGATCAGCTCTCCTGCGTCCATATGCAGATCCTTTGCAACATCGCTCAGTTTTCTCTTCTTCGTCATAGGCGAACCCTCCTGTTTCTTGTCAGCGTCTGCGTTCAGCGCAAACGTTCTGGCTCAATATTCTCCATCTATTACAGTGCCATGATGCACCTGTCCGGATGTCATACCGGTTTTTCCTCCAGAAGCTCCATGAGTCTGTCAGCAAAGCCCTTGTCGCATACCGCAAGAACTCCTGCTTTTCTGCCTACAGCCTGCTGAATGTCACTCATGGAAAAGCCTGTTTCCTGCACCGGCACATCAGCCTGTGCACAGAAAAACCGTACTTCCTTTTTAGTCTTTTCCGAAGCGTCGGCAGTTACAAAAACGCCCTTTGCACGTCCTGCCAGCACTTCTTCCTTTGCCGGATCAAAGCCCATTATGAGCTTGCCTGCCTTACGGCATATTGTCAGCAGGCTTATCCATTTCTCGCTGCAATTCACTTTTTAGCTCCTCGTACACAGCTGCGTCCACCTTACAGGAAAACGCACGTTCAAGCTTCCTTCCCTTCTGCGCCTGTTCAAAGCATTCCATACTTTTACATAAGTATGCGCCTCTGCCGGACTTCTTGCCGGTAGCGTCAAGGCTTATATCGCCCTCGGCTGTCTTTATAACACGGATGAGACTGCGCTTTTCAACCATCTCACCGCAGCCTATGCACATACGCATGGGAATCTTTTTTGTCTTCATAGCTTATTCCTCAGATGAAGCTGCGTCCAGAGTATCAAGCTCCATAGCTGCTTCATGTACAGCAACATCAGCACCTGCGTCAAGCTCTAATATATCATCATACTTGCCCGGTTCCGCCATATCAGAAATATCATCAGACGGAGAAAGCTCCTTTGCCACCTCAGCAGGAACGATCTCGAACTCAGGCTTGATGTCGATCTTGAAGCCGGTAAGCTTAGCAGCAAGCTTTGCATTCTGACCACGGTTGCCGATAGCAAGTGAAAGCTGGTGATTGGGAACCACGATGCTGCAGGTTCTGTCCTTTTCCTCGTTGGTGAGGATATCAACACGGAGTACAGTTGCCGGTGCAAGTGCACGTGCAATAAATTCCTCCGGCTTTTCGCTGTAGGGGATAATGTCGATCTTCTCGCCGCCAAGCTCATTTACGATAGCGGAGATTCTGGAGCGCTTCGGACCGATACAAGCGCCGATAGCGTCAACATTGGGGTCGTTTGACCAGACTGCTATCTTTGTTCTGGAGCCGGCTTCTCTGGAAATAGCCTTGATTTCAACAGTGCCGTCGAAAATTTCCGGAACTGTCATCTCAAAGAGTCTCTTTACAAGCTCCTTGCGTACACGGGAGATCTTGATAACAGGCTTCTTCTGCTTGTTTGCGATCGCTGTGATGTAAACCTTCAGCATCTGACCTTCCTTCAGCTGCTCGCCGGGGATCTGCTCCTTGCGGAACAGGTAGATCTCTGTATTGTCATAGATAAGTGTAGCTGTGCCGCCCGGTTCAACCTGTGAAACCTGACAGGTGATGCACTCGAACTCCTTATCCTCGAACTTTTCAAGGATGCGTGCACGGCTGATATCACGAAGGTCGCCCTTGATGGACTGCTTTGCGGAAAGTGCAGCAGCTCTGCCGAATTTGTCGATATTCAGTCTCTTCTGAACTGTGCCGCCTACATAAGCGTTGGGGTCGAATATTCTTGCAACAGCGATATTGATCTCGTTGTCGTCAATAGGCTCATCATCTACAACGGTCTGTCTCAGGAACATTTCGAATCTCTTTTCAACAGGATCGATCTCGATAGTAATGTTCTCCTCGCAGTCCGGATAAGCCTTTCTTGCTGCCTTGAGCATAGCAGACTTTACCTTTTCCACCAGTGTATCAACGTCTACACTGTTTTCTGTGCCCAGCGCATCAAGCGCTTCAAAGAAGTTGTTGTCCATGTCGTTTCATTCCTCCATTAAATTAAAAATCGATCTCAGCATACAGCTTTACAAAGGCAAGCTCTTCGAGCTTCAGCTGTATGTTTTTTTCTTCATCAAGAGCTACTGTGACAGTCTCGCCGTCAAATGCGGTAAGCTCGCCGATCCAGTCTCTCTCGCCGCCGATGGGACGGATGGCGTGAGCCTGAACGGTCTCGCCGATGCAGCTTTCAAAGTGCCATTTCTGGCACAGCGCTCTTTCAAGTCCAGCAGAGCCTACCTCCAGAATATAGTTCTGTGAGATGGGATCCTTCTGGTCAAGGATATCGCTTACAGGTCTGGTCATCTTCTCACAGTCCTCGATGGTGATGCCGTCCTCGTGGTCGATGAACACACGGAGATACCAGTAGGCGCCCTCCTTCTCGAAGCTTACGTCCCAGATCTCGAAGCCCAGCTCCTCAGCTATGGGCAGTACAAGGTCATAAACGATCTTTTCTGTGCCGCCGAATTTTTTGATCTTCATACAAACGCCGCCGTCCTTTCTTGTTTTTTTGCGCATACATAAGCAAAAGACCGGTGGTCGCCGGTCTTTGCTCATGAGTATAGGTTTATTATATCATATCTGATTTTAAAAATCAAGGGGTTTTGCAGAAAAAATTGCGCTTTCCGGCATACCTGCCGCCATTATATTCTTTTTATTTCTGCCCAGTTCGATGGAAAGCCCATTTTGTCAAGTACATCAGTTATTCCAATAACCTTAAGCTGCTTTTCCAGATCCTCCAGAATCTTTTTCAGCGAAAAGAAAAAACGGTTGAAATCTGTTTTTGACAGCATCATCTTAAATATAATAACAACCGCAAACAGGTCATTTTTGCCGCATTCAGGATTATTGCTGCTGTTAAAAGGAATGTTCATCTGTCTGTGCAGCGGAGAGGTCTTTATCATATTCGGACGCAGGTCCTTATTCACTGCTCTAAGATTATAGAGTCTTTCATCATGCGCACAAGCGTTTCTGTACACTGAAAGAACAAATAAAATACTCCTGAGCTCATCAGGACGCAGGTTGAATTTTTTACCTACGCTGTTCTGATCCCTATCCTTCATCGCAGCATAAAATTTGCTTATAGTACCAAGCG
>JAZNOB010000053.1:0-5307 GCA_045580565.1 Ruminococcus sp. | reverse complement strand
ACAACAACAACTACTACTACCACCACAACAGAGACAACCACAACTACTACAACAACCACTACCACGACTACAACCACAACCATCACAGGCGTTGACCCTGACGCACTTTACGGCGATGTAAACCTTGACGGCAAGATCGGTATTCTGGATATCATCAAGCTGAACAAGGCTCTCGCTGATGCAGTTGAGCTGAACGAGCAGGCTACAGCAAACGCTGACTGCTACATGGACGGCACAATTGACACAAAGGATCTGACAGCTCTCATGAACTATCTGGTAGGTCTGGTAACTTCTATTCCTTATGTTGACTAAGATTTAATTCAAGAGACTGTCGCTCCGGCGGCAGTCTTTTTGTCATTAACGGCAAATTGATGGATCTTTTATCTCATGCACTTGACAAATGGTGGAAACAGGTCTATAATTAAAATCAGCAGCAAGATGAATTGCTGCAATATTCCTGTAAAGGATGTGATATATATGGGCGAGCATCTGGTTCATCAGCTTGAGAACGAGATAGTCTTTACCATACCAATTGACATACCCATTGTAGGGCATATAAGGATACATGAGTCTATTGTAGTAATGTGGGGTATTATGGCGGTCATTATGGTTGCCGTGCTGCTGATGACGAGAAAGCTCAGCGTCGTGCCCGGAAAGGCTCAGGCACTGCTGGAGATGGGCGTAAATTTCGTCTATAAGTTCTTCGAGAGCAACACAGGGCCTGCCGGAAGAAGGTACGTTCCCTATCTGAGCACAGTTCTGCTGCTGATGGGCGTATCCAATATGATAGGTCTTGTGGGATTCGGAATAAAGCCGCCTACCAAGGATATCAATGTCACGGTAGCATTTGCGCTGCTGAGTATCATTCTCATTGAAGCGGCTACATTCAGAGGGCATGGCGGATTTAAGGGATTTATGAAATCCTTCCTGAAGCCTGTACCCGTAATGCTTCCTATCAACATCATGGAGATAGTAATACGTCCCCTGTCGCTGTGTATGCGACTTTTCGGCAACGTGCTGGGTGCGTTTGTTGTAATGAAGCTTGTGGAGCACGTCTGCGGGCTTATTATCCCTATGGTGCTGAGTATGTACTTCGACGTATTCGACGGTGCTATTCAGGCGTATGTTTTCGTGTTCCTTACATCGCTGTTTATAGGTGAAGGCATGGAGGAGGAGAATCACAGGCTGAAGCGTGCTGCTGCATGAGCTTAGCTTTATGAACGCATAAAATAAACAATAAAATTATTATCGGAGGTAAAAAATCATGATCGCTGCTGCTATTGCTGTATTAACCGGTGCAGGTGCCGGAATTGGTATTGGTCTTGCTACAGGCAAGGCTGTTGAGGCTATTGCCCGCCAGCCCGAGGCTGCCGGAGATATCAGAAGCTCACTGCTTCTTGGTGCTGCCCTTGCGGAGGCTACCGCTATCTACGGCTTCGTTATCGCACTTCTTATCGTGCTGATGGGCTAAGACGATATCGCAAAAAGTCTCCCCTTAGTAAGGGGAGTCTTTTCAGAAAAATCTGCTCAGAATTACTGAGCATATCTGGAGTTGATTTATAGTGCTGGAATTTGATTTCTGGACGATTTTATTTTCTACAATAAATATTCTGGTGCTGTTTCTGTTTCTGAAGAAGTTCCTTTTCGGCAGGATAAATGCCATGCTGGAGGAGCGTGCACGCCTTGTACAGAGTGAAATGGATAAGGCACAGGAAGAAGCACAGCAGGCAGAAAAGCTTCGCCTTGAATATGAGACAGCTATGTCCGGTGCCAAGGAGGACGCCAAGAAGCTTATGATGGAGGCTCAGAAAAACGCCAATGCCCAGAGTGCCGCTATTACTCAGCAGGCGCAGGAGGAGGCAAGCCGCATCGTTGAAAGCACTCGTCAGGAGCTTGCACTGGAGCGTCAGCGTTCCGTTGCCAGTGCACAGAATGAGATCGTAAGCCTTGCTATGGAGGCTGCGGAAAAGGTTCTTGGCAGAGAAATGGACGACGAAACAAACCGTGCCATTATGGACGCATTCCTTAACGAGGAGGAGCAGGCGTGAACAGGGTAACAGACGCTTACGGCAAGGCTTTGCTGGAGCTGGGCGTATCTTCTGCCGATGTGGAGGAGGCTGCCGCAGTTTTTTCTGAATGTCCGCAGCTTCTGGATGTGCTTGCAAATCCCCTTGTTTCTGCTGATGAAAAGGACAGGGTGATCGAAAAGGTTCTGCCGGAAAGTATGCACAGCTTTTTCAAGGTAGTATATCGTAACGGCAGAGCTATGGAGATAACGGAGATATTCCGTTCCTACAGAAGTATAAGCCGTAAGGCGGTCCACTGTGTAAAGGCTACGCTGGAATATGTCACTCCTCTCGCTGAGGATCAGAAGCAGCGGCTCATGAAGCTTGTACAAAGAAAGACAGGCTGCGAAAAGGTCGAGCTGTCTCTGGTGCACAAGCCGGAGCTTCTGGGCGGATTCGTCCTGAGAACAGGCGATTACCGCTATGACAGAAGCGTCAGAAAGACTATGGCGGAGCTTAAAACAAAGCTCATACGCCGTGACGCCGATATTGACTTTACAAAGAAGATAAAGAGCGTCCGCAGAATACGTGCTACTGTTGAGTATGTAACTCCCCTCACCGAGGAGCAGAAGACCCGTATCATAGAGCTTGTGAAGAATAAGACCGGATATAAGGAGGTTGACCTTAATCTGGTCGAGAATAAGGAGCTTATCGGAGGCTTTGTACTCCGTGCAGGAAATCTCAGGTATGACCGCAGTGCAGCAAATGAAGTGAAACAGCTGCGGCGTGAGCTTATGCGGAGGTGAAACCATGGCTATGAATGCCAGTGAAATAATCTCGGTGCTGAAAAGCGAAATTGCTGACTTCGACCGTAAGACTGCCCTTACTGAAACGGGCACAGTTGTCTGCGTCGGCGACGGTATCGCTACAGTATTCGGTCTACAGAACGTCATGTACGGCGAGCTGGTGGAGTTCGAAAACGGCACACGAGGAATTGTACAGAATATTGAAATGAAAACGGTAAGTGTTGTCATGCTGGGCAGCGACCGTGGTATTACAGAAGGTACACAGGTGATGCGCACCAAGAAACGTGCAGGCGTTGCTGTGAGCAATAGTATGCAGGGAAGGGTTCTCAGCGCATTGGGTGCAGCCATTGACGGCGGCCCTGATGTTGTTGCAGAGGACTTCTACCCTATCGAAAGAGAAGCTGCCGGAGTTGCAGCAAGAAAGTCAGTTTCCGTTCCTCTGGAAACAGGCATACTCTCCATTGACTCAATGTTTCCTATCGGCAGAGGACAGCGTGAGCTTATTATAGGTGACAGACAGACAGGCAAGACCTCTATCGCTGTTGATACTATCATAAATCAGCGTGGCAAGGACGTGGTATGCGTCTATGTTGCCATCGGTCAGAAGTCCTCTACCGTTGCAAAGGTAGTTTCCATGCTGAAGAAGCATCATGCTATGGAATATACAGTCGTTGTCTCAGCTTCAGCCAGCGAGCCTGCACCGGTGCAGTATATCGCTCCCTATTCAGGTACGGCGATCGCTGAGTACTTCATGGATCAGGGCAAGGACGTTCTCATTGTATATGATGACTTGTCAAAGCACGCCGTTGCCTACAGAGCAATGTCCCTGCTGCTCCACAGACCGCCGGGCAGAGAGGCTTACCCTGGCGATGTATTCTATCTTCATTCAAGACTGCTGGAGCGTTCCTGCCGTCTGGATGAGGCAAACGGCGGCGGAAGTATTACTGCGCTGCCTATAATTGAAACTCAGGCAGGCGACGTTTCCGCCTATATCCCCACAAATGTTATCTCCATCACAGATGGTCAGATATTCCTTGAATCTGAGCTTTTCAATGCAGGTATGAGACCAGCTGTCAATGTAGGTCTGTCCGTCAGCCGTGTAGGCGGCGCTGCTCAGACAAAGGCTATGAAAAAGGTATCAGGCAAGATGCGTATAGACCTTGCACAGTTCAGAGAGCTGGAGGTCTTTACACAGTTCAGCTCCGAGCTTGACCCTGCAACTCAGGCTCTCCTTGACCACGGTCATGTGCTCATGGAGCTTTTAAAGCAGCCTTTGTATGATCCTATTCCTATGTGGGAGCAGGTAGTTATCCTTGCAGCGGCATCCGGAGATATCCTTGACGATATCGAGCTGAAGAAGCTGTCCGAGTTCCGCAAGGGGCTTATGCAGTGCATTTCAGGCAGTCACCCTGACCTTGTGAGAAGCATCGAGGAGACAAAGACGATCACTCCTGAGCAGATCGCAGAGATCGCAGAAATTACTGCCGCATATAAGGATCAGGTGAGCTGATATGGCAAAAATGCACGAGATCAGAGAGCGTATAAAGAGCATCAATGATATCAAGAAGATAACCAACGCCATGTATCTCATATCCTCATCAAAGCTCAAAAAGGCAAGGAAGGATCTTGACGCTACAGAGCCGTATTTTGACAAGCTGCTGTATGCTATGAGGAGTATCCTTTCCCGAGTGCCGGAGGAGGCTGAGGAGATTGAATGCTTCAATGAGCGTCTCCATATTCCTGAGGAAAAGCGCAGTCAGGCTTTGCTTATAATCACAGCGGACAAGGGGATGTGCGGTGCGTATAACCACAATGTTCTCCAGAAGGCTGAGTCGGTCATGAGCAAAACCGGTATGAATTATCTGTATGTTATGGGTCAGGTGGGAAGAATGTACTTCCAGAGAAAGGCGAAGTCTGAGAATGTAAAACTTGCGGACAGCTTTTTCTACACCACCCAGAACCCGACCCTGTACCGTGCACGAAGCATTGCCGAGGAGCTTATGGAGAAGTTCACAAGCGGCGAGGTTGACGATGTTTACGTTGTGTATACGGATATGGAAAAGGGCGACGATTACGAGGTGCGTGTGCAGCAGATACTTCCGCTGGACGTTACGCATTTCGTCCGCAGTGACAGTGATGTTACCAAGCATCATGAGGCGGAGTTCTTCCCGGATATCGAGGCTGTTATGGGACATCTTATCCCCAACTTCATGAAGGGACTTATCTACGGTGCAATGGTTGAATCCTTCTGTTCAGAGCAGCAGGCAAGAATGACCGCAATGGACAGCGCAACTACCAGCGCAAAGGATATGCTTCAAAGTCTGTCCCTCCAGTACAACCGTGCAAGGCAGGCTGCTATTACGCAGGAGATATCGGAGATATGCGGTAATGCGCCGAAATGATATATAAATATGTGCGAAGCACACCTAATAAGCCACCCCTTAGTAAGGGGAGGTGGCTGAGCGAAGCGAAGTCGGAGGGGATTGCGGAAAGGA
>JAZNOB010000052.1:0-7848 GCA_045580565.1 Ruminococcus sp. | reverse complement strand
CGCAATTACCTTTTGCGTTTTTTGTTTCTGTCTCGCCTGACAGTCTCAAAGGTTTGTATCATACTTGTTTGGTACAAACTTCAAGGGCTTGTTCGCTTGTAGTGCATTGTTCAATTTTCAAGATACCATTTTACTCGCTGTGCGTTACGTTTAAATTCGTACTTGCTGCAGCTTTTATATTATATCATATCAAGCTCAGTTTGTCAAGTGAACATTTTGTAAACGTTATTTCTCATTTTCAGATATCTGAATTAACCACATTCTTATCTGTTCTGATTTATAACTGTTTCGTTCGACAGCTTTATTATTATATCACACTATGCAGATCTTGTCAACACTTTTTCATCACTAAGCTTTTCAACATTTTCATCATTAAATCGTTCTTTATTACCTGTTCGTAGAACAACGCATCCAATGCAAATGCAATGTCATATGCTATACTATTATATAAATACGAATCCCTTTCAAAATCAGCCCTATATCGCCTGTTTTTCTGAATATTCTATGAAACATCACAAAAAACTATTTGCAAACTCACCCTATATGTGGTATAATAGAATATGTCTATAAGAATTTTGTCAGACGGAGGTTTTGTTATGAATAACGAAATGAATTTATATAATCGTTGGTTAGCTTGTGCTACAGATGATGCTGATTTGCAGACTGAGCTTAAAGCCATTGAGAATGATGCGGAGGCCATCAACGACCGTTTCTACCGCGATCTTGAATTTGGTACTGGCGGACTCAGAGGCGTTCTTGGTGCTGGTACCAACAGAATGAACATCTATACTATTCGCCGTGCTACACAGGGTCTTGCTGACTTTGTAAAGGAATCCTACGAGAATCCAAGTATTGCTATTTCCTATGACAGCCGCATTAAGTCCGATGTATTCGCTCATGCTGCTGCCGAGGTTCTGGCTGCTAACGGTATTCATGTACACATCTACAAGACTCTTGCTCCTACCCCTATGCTGTCCTATGCTGTTCGTGCTCTGAAGTGCAACGCTGGTATCATGGTTACTGCAAGCCACAATCCTGCTAAGTATAACGGCTATAAGGCTTATGGTGCTGATGGCTGCCAGATGACTATTGAGGATGCTGACGCTGTTCTTGCAAAGATCAACGCTCTTGATATGTTTGACGGCGTTAAGTTCATGGAGTTCGATAAGGCTGTCGAAGCTGGCATGATTTCCTATATTGGTGATGATGTGATTGAGTCTTATTATAGCAATGTACTTTCTCAGAGCATCAACCCTGATCTCTGTGCTAACAGCGGTCTGAAGATCGTATATACTCCTCTCAATGGTACTGGCAATAAGCCTGTTCGTGATATTCTTTCAAGGGTAGGCATTACTGATGTTACTATTGTAAAGGAACAGGAAAACCCTGACGGTAACTTCACTACCTGTCCTTATCCGAATCCTGAGATCCGTGAGGCTCTGAATCTGGGTCTGAAGTACTGTGATGAAGTTAAACCCGACCTGCTGCTGGCTACTGACCCTGACGCTGACCGTGTTGGTATTGCTGTTCCGGATGGCGATGATTATGCACTGTTCTCCGGTAACGAAGTGGGCGCAATGCTTCTTGAATATATCTGTGAGCAGAGAACTCTCAAGGGAACAATGCCTGCGAATCCTATTGCAATCAAGACTATCGTTACAACTGACATTGTTAATGCTATCGGCAAGGCTTACGGCGTAGAGATCATCGACGTACTCACTGGCTTCAAGTTCATTGGCGAGCAGATCGGCTTCCTTGAAGAAAAGGGCGAAGAAAACCGCTATGTATTCGGTTTTGAAGAAAGCTACGGCTATCTGGCTGGCACATATGTACGTGACAAGGACGCTGTAGTTGCTTCCATGCTCATCTGTGAAATGGCTGCATATTACCGCACAAAGGGCATCTCAATGATCGAGGCTCGTGAGAATATGTATAAGAAGTACGGCGTATATGTTCACGCTCAGCATAGCTTCACCTTTGAGGGCGAAAGCGGTATGATCAAGATGGGCGAGATCATGAACAGCCTCCGTACTGAGCGTCCTGAGTCTATTGACGGTCTGAAGGTTCTCAAGTTCGAGGACTATCAGGCAAGTACAGCTCTTGACTGCGTAACCGGCGAAACTGCTGTTATCAACCTGCCGAAGTCAAATGTTCTGGCATTCACACTGGAGAACGATGAAAAGGTTATCATCCGTCCTTCCGGTACTGAGCCTAAGATCAAGGCTTACTACACAACTGCTGCTCCTACTATGGAGGAAGCTGCCGCAAAGAAGGATTCTCTGGACGCTGCGTTCAGCAAGTATCTGGCATAAATTGAATTTTAATACTTTACGCCCTGTCTTTATGGCAGGGCGTTTCTGCGGATAGGAGTAATTTCTATGAAAAAATGGGCAAAAACCGACAACACACGAAACCAGATCCTTCTTACTGCATTTTGTGCACTGATAATGATACTAACAGGCGCAAGTGACGGTGCAAGAGGCGTTTTTCTGCCTCTGTTCACTGACGCTTTTGACCTGAACGAAACAGGTTCCTCACTTATTATAATGATGAGCTATGTGGGCAATCTTCTATTTTTATTTATCGGAGGATACTTCCTTGACAGGATGAAAAAGAAAACCTTTCTTATTGTGGTAATGCTTATGTGGATGAGCGCACTGCTCTGTTATGTTCTGACGGAAAGCTATACCATACTTCTTATCGCAATTATATTCAGCCTGGGCGCATCCACTATGATCTCCACATCAGTAAACCTTATAACACCGCTTCTGTTCCTTTCACCTGCATTTTTCACCAACTTCTTCAACTTTACACAAGGCATAGGCATTTCCGGTGTACAGAATATCGGAGGAAGGATTGCAGACAGCGGACTTTCCACTGAAAATTCACCTTCCGACCTGACCGGATGGCACTTCTTCAATTTGCTTCTTCTCGTGCTGGCTGTCGGTGCACTTGTACTTCTCGTGCTGTCAGAGTTTCCTCAGGAAGAGATCACCGGAAGTAACAGAAAAAGCGGATATAAAGTGGTTCTCAGGAATCCGGCAAGTATACTGCTTGTATTCATCTGCGGATTCTACTATATGGCTGAGCACGGACTGCAGAACGTACTGACTGCCTACGGCAGCGAATATCTCGGATACAGCGTAGAAAAATCAGCTATGTTCCTATCACTCTTCTTTGGCGGTATAACACTGGGCAGACTTCTGTTTGCACCGCTTGTTCAGAAAATGGGCATAATGAAAAGTATGACTATATTTGTCAGCATCTCCGGAATAATGTACATAGCAGGCATTCTGCTTGAACATAACGGCATATGGCTTTTGTGTCTGTCAGGCCTTGCTTTTTCCATCATATGGCCAACAACTGTACTGATGATCGCAAGTTTCTTCACACCTCACACTTCAGGTGTTGCTGTTGGTTTTATCACGGCTATCGCAGCTTTATTTGACATTGCTTTTTTTGCATTCTTCGGAAAGTTTACTGAAATTGCCGGCTATGGCATAAGTATAAAGCTGCTGCCGGTATCAATGCTGCTATTCTGCGGATGCTACTATATTCTCAGAGTAATGAGCAGAAAATGGCAGAAGGATATAAACTGAATATAAGCAACCGGGCTGATGCAGATTACGCATCAGCCCGTATTTTTGCTTTATCATCCCAACAAAACGTCAAATGCCAGCATCAGGCAGAAGCCTGCCAGCAGCGAATATGTAGCACCTCTCTCACTTCCGTGAGCGTGAGTTTCAGGGATCATCTCATCACTTATTACATAGAGCATCGTTCCGCCGGCAAATGCAAGTGCAAAGGGCAGGATAGCGTTGGAAATGCTTACTGCAAAGAAGCCAAGCAGCGTGCCCACGACTTCTATAAGTCCTGTTATAAGTGCCGCAGCAAAGGTTCTGCCCTTGCTCATTCCAGCCGCAAGCATGGGCGCAATTATAACCATACCCTCCGGTATATTCTGAAGCGCAATACCGCCGGCTATAGTCATAGCCTCACTGACATTTCCAGTACCGAAGCCTACACCTGCTGCAATGCCCTCCGGAAGATTATGTATCGCAATTGCAACCACAAAGAGCAGCACTTTGTTGAGCTTCTCCGTCTTTTCAGGATGCGCTTCCTGATCTGCACCCGTAAGCTTGTGAAGATGAGGAACTATCTTATCTATCACATTTACACAGAGCGCACCTGTGAATACACCTGCTATAGTAACAAGCAGAGGAGCTTTTCCGCCGTATTCAAGAGACGGAACGATAAGTCCCAGTACAGCCGCCGAAAGCATTACACCTGCCGCAAAAGCAAGAACGATATCAACAAACTTGTGGGAAAACTTCCTGAAGATAAAGCCTATCACCGCACCGAATACTGATGCACCGCCAACTCCAAGGGCTGTCAGAAGTACCATCTGCATAAAATCATCTCCTTATCCCAGTGCGTTAAGCACTTTTTCCAGAACCTCGAAATACTGCGAAAAGGTCTTGCTGCAGCACTTATAATCAAGTATACGGACTCCCTCTGTTCTGAGTCCGGTCAGTGCAAAGGACATAGCTACTCTATGATCATCATAAGTCTCAATATCTGCACCATGTGGAGTGCCGGGATATATGGTAACAGCGTCCGGCTTTTCGTCTGCTCTTATCCCCATAGCAGCAAGATTATTCACTATAGCCTTTATGCGATCGCACTCCTGAAGTCTGATATGGCCTATGCCTGTTATCGTTATCGGCTCATCTGCGAATGGTGCAATTGCTGCAACGGTAAGAGCCTGATCAGAAAATGCAGACATATCTGCTTCGAAACCGCCCTTCAGTACACCGCCTTCCGGACCGGTAACTACTATGGTTGTATCTGTTTCATCATCAAGCCCTGTTACATCACATCCCATTCTTTCAAGGAGCTTCAGAAGCTCTGTGTCGCCCTGAAGCATATGGGTGCTTACGCCCTTTACGCTGACGCTTACGCCAAGTATAGCCGCCAGTGCATAAAAGTAAGCTGCTGCCGACATATCCGGTTCTACATCATATTCAATATTCATGTACCTGTCAGCACCTGAGAATACATACTTTACACAGCCTTCCTGAACCTGCTTTTCAGCACACACGCCGAAGCCCTTCATCATTGCGGTAGTCAGGTCAACGTAGCTTGATCCATGAGAGCCTATAGCGTTGATTTCAACAGCCTTGCCAAGAGTTCCCGCCGCAATGAGAAGTGCGCTCAAAAACTGGGAGCTTTTGTCTATGTTCACAGAAAAGCTTGAAGGAATCTCGCATCTTCCCTTTGCACCCTTGATTTGCAGAGGGAAATGTCCCTCTTCTTCAAGACACCGAACCTCTGCGCCGGCATTTCTGAGCGCTTCGATCAGCGGTTCCATAGGTCTTTTTTTCATCTGCTCCGAGGAATTGACTGTGTATTCACCCTCTGAAAATGCCAGCATAGCAACAAGAAAACGTGCAGCAGTTCCAGCGCTGCCCACATATATTTCCGCTGACTTATTGGGAATATCTCCGCCAAAGCCAGTAATCTCAATATCACTGCCAAGGTTTCCGTCAGAGCTTTCACTCACAGGAAAGCCAAGCACTTTCAGACAATTCAGAAAATGCCTTGCATCATCACTTGTAAGACACCCACTAAGAGTACTTGTGCCCTCAGCCATCGCTGCAATAAGCAGTGCTCTGTTTGTAATAGACTTCGAACCCGGAACTACAGCCTCAACCGTAATATCCCTGTTAAGATTCGCCGGAGTCTTAATCTCGTATATATCTCTATCCATAAGCTCACTCCAATATAAAAAATAAGAAGCACCAAGCCTTTCTTCTAAAAGGCTCAGCACTTCTTAATTATAGCATTGTATCTATAAATTGTCAATCAAAACCAGTTAGTCTACTGAGCCTTGATAAGCTTCTTCAGTACAACAAGGTCGTTTACATTAACACGGCCATCCTCGCATACATCAGCAGCGTCAATATCAGTAATATCTCCTGTGCATACAAGATACTTCTGGAGCATTATGATATCGAGCATTGTAAATTTGCCGTCTGCATTTACATCGCCAACGATCTCCACAGGCTCCGGTTCTTCAGCCTTTGCAGGCTCCAGAACAAACTTCTGACCATCGCCGCCCCAGTATTCCCACTGACAGATGTTTGCACCGCTTTCAAGACTTATCTCAAATACATCCATACAGCGAGCATTTCCTGATGCAGCTGTAAGCAGAGAATATGTACCATCCTTATTGCACTGTACAGTAAACTTCTGAGAAGCGTCGCCCTTATATTCGGACAAGCTGATATTCGCACCATCATCAGCTGAGCCGTTCTCAACTGTAAGTGCATTGCCGTTTGCGTCCTGAACCACGTATGTACCATCTGACTGCTTTGTGAAGTTCCATACCTGCTTGCCGCCCTGTTCGATATTGCCGTTATTGTCAGCGGCGAAAAGTCCGCTGTTCAGATTACGTATAGTATAGCTGCCGTCGGGCACCATAGGATGCACCGGCTCAATCGACCAAAGCTGGCAGTCACCGCCCCAGTAATTCCACTGGTTGATGTTTCCGCCGTATTCAGTTGACCACTCAAATACGTCAAAGCCGGCTGTATCACCTGAGCACTTAGAAACGATACCATAATAGCTGCAGTCCTTTACCAGCTTCCAAAGCTGATTGTCTGCGCCTGTATACGACTGAAGCTCAATATTCAGACCGTCTGTTGCAGCGTTTTCTTCAACTGCAATACACTTCTGCTCATCCATCATTGAAACGATGCGGCAGTAACCATTGTCCTCAGCAACGATACGCCACTGCTGTGCTGAGAATCCGTTTTCGCCCCACTGCTGAATGTTTGTTCCGTCATCGCTCTTGCCGTCCGGAAGATCAATAACCAGACCGCTGTTCTTGTTTCTGATAACATAGGGAACACCGCTTACCAGAGAAGTCTCGCCAATTTTAACAGCAGCACTTGTATTGCCTATGGTATCAGCTGCATAAACGAGCTGACTGTCGCTGTCAGTGTAATCCTTCAGCTCATCTCTCGGAGTGCCGGTATAAGCAGTAGTCTGCGCACCCCAGACTGTCTGATTGTTGCTGCCAATGGCTGTAAACGCCATGACCTTTCTGCCAGCTTCATCCTGTGTGACAAGGAAGTGACCCAAATATCGCTGACCGTCAATAGTAAGCTGTGCATATGTACTGTCCTCAGCCTGACTCCATGTACCGGAAGCAGAACCGCTGATAGTACCGTCAGCATTCAGGGTAATGGATGAATACTTATGGATAGTTGCGCTTGTATCATTGCCGTGATTGATATATTCATATGTGCCGGCAATATCCTTTTCATCGTAACCATAGTCTGCCTTTACATCGCCGCAGTATTCATAGGGCGAAACTACCGGCCAGCCTTCCTCGTTGAAGTACATGGAGTGAACACGCACCTGATGCCATTCGTTACCATAGTTGAAACGGGTATGGAAAAGCAGATACCACTTTCCGTCATCATCACAGAGGACAGAGTTATGACCGCCTGCCATATATGCAGTATCAAGACAGCTGAACTGATAGTTACCCAAAACCTTAACGCCTATGCTGTCAAGATTGGTATTCGATCCCAGAACAGCTGCATTACCTGCTGCGTCAACAAAAGGACCTGTAGGACTCTTTGAACGGAACACACGCATATTATATCCGCCTGTGGCAGTAAGCCCGCCGTATGTAACCCAGAGATAATAGTAGCCTGTCTCCGGATTGTATACAATAAACGGACCTTCACCGGATTTACCATAGCCGCCTGAAATCTTTGTGCCGAAATAGCTGTCAACCATTCTGCCGTCAGAGGTCGTGCCGGACTTGGGATGAAT
>JAZNOB010000051.1:0-2217 GCA_045580565.1 Ruminococcus sp. | reverse complement strand
CCTGCTATTACAAGCACGTACTCGCCTCTCGGCTCTCTTGCTTCGTATATTTTCAGAGCCTCACCGATAGTCGTTCGGATTACCTCCTCGTGGATCTTGGTCAGCTCCCTGCAAAGGGAAATTCCCCTGTCATCACCTAAAGCCTCTCCTAAATCCGTAAGCGTTCTTATAAGCTTGTGTGGAGCTTCGTAGAGAATGATAGTCCTTGTTTCCTTTTTGAGTCTGCAGAGTCTCTCAGTGCGTTCCTTTTTGGGAACAGGGAGAAATGCTTCGAACACAAACTGACCGCTGGGCTGACCTGCTACCGCAATTGCCGTTACAACTGCACTTGGTCCCGGAACGACCGTTACCGGAATACCCATCTCATAGCAAAGCCTTATAAGCGGCTCACCGGGATCAGATACACAGGGCATACCCGCATCAGTAACTATACCGCAGCTCTCGCCCGCCTGTATTCTCGCAGCAATTCTCTGTGCACCTGCCTCGCCGCTATGCTCATGGAAGCTTACCGCAGGAGTATTTATTTCAAAGTGATTGAGAAGCTTTCGTGTAACTCTCGTATCCTCTGCGGCAATAAAATCTACCTCACGGAGTACACGCAGCTGACGGAGAGTAATATCCTCCAGATTGCCGATAGGTGTTCCCACTATGTAAAGCGTACCGCTCATCTCTGCTTACCGTCCTCTCTTGCAAACGGCTCATAAAGCCGTCTTATTTCCTCGCTGTCGCCGTTGTCAGTTCTTATGTGAAGCTGAGGCTCTACCTGTAGAAAGGGCTTGCTGCCCTTTTTGCCTTCCAGCATGAACAGCCATGGCGCACTTTCCGGATTCTTCGCCACAAAACGCAGCCTCTTCGGCTCGATACCATTTGCACGCATAGCGTCCATACAATCAGCAAGGCGTTCCGGACGATTGCAGATACAGAGCCTACCGCCGAATTTCAGAAGCTTTTTCGCCGCTGCACATACGTCATATATATTGCAGAGTACCTCGTGTCGTGCTATCTTCTGGGCAGTAAGACTGCTTTCAATGCCTGCCTGATAAGCCTTATAGGGGGGATTGCAAGTGACAAGGTCGCACTTATCAAAGGGCATATCTTCCGGCAGAGCTTTCAGATCCGCAAGAACAGGAGTTACGCTTTCTGCTGAAACTCCGCTTTTCTCCATACCAAGGCAGAACTGCTCTATACCCTGCTCCTGAATCTCAACACCCCAGACGTGCTTCGGAGGCTCGTCCCTCTGCATTATCATAGGGATGATGCCGCAGCCTGTTCCGAGATCGGTGACAAGATCCTTTCTCCGCCAGCCGGCAAATGATGCCAGCAGAAATGCGTCTGTACCGAAGCGGTGTTCCTCGCTTGAATATACGTATATACCGCCTGTCAGCGGCTCACAATGAAGTTCCATAGTAATTGTCCTTTATATAAGTTTCAGAAGGTCAGGCAGTCTTTTCACAGAGACCGTCGCAAGGGCACATATCTGAGTCCATTCATCAGGTGCAGTTGCCTTATCGAAAACGCCTGCAGTAAAGAAGCCTGCTTTCTTTGCAGTCATGATACTGTGGAGAGCATCTTCTGCAACTATTATCTGTCTCTTTCCAAGGGACAGACGCTTTGCGCCCTCATAATATATTTTAGGTTCAGTCTTGCCAGCACCTACCTCAGCCTCAGTAATCAGAAACTGGATGCGTCCGGAAAGTCCCAGTCTGTCGATCGCTGCTCTTGCAAGATCGGGATAGGTGGCAGTCGCAATGCCGTACTTTATTCCCATACTGTCAAGTCCGTCAAGAAATTCGGAAACGCCCTCTTTAAGCTGAAGCTTGTTCCGGTACTGGTCGGCTGCCATGCTTTCAACAATGTCAGCTATTTCCTGCACCGTCAGCGGCAGACCAAATCTGTCTATGAAATACTGTGAAGATTCCTCTATAGTCATTTTCTTCACAATATCTGATACATCCTCCGGCGGCTCTATGCCGTAGGATGAGAGAAGGTCACGGTCTATCTGTGACCATACTCCCATTGAATCAAGAAGCGTCCCGTCAAGGTCAAGGATCGCTCCATGTAATGTGTTTTGTTCCATTTGGTTCACCTGTGTTATATTATTATGTGCGGAGCACACCGCCAAAGGCTCCCCTTAGCAAGGGGTGATTCCCCACAGTGTGGGGAAATGTCCGAAGGACAAAGGGGACCGGCTCGTGGAGCCTGTCAGCGCAAGCTGAC
>JAZNOB010000050.1:0-18014 GCA_045580565.1 Ruminococcus sp. | reverse complement strand
GAAATAACTACCCATACAGACGCAATACGGCGTGAGGTCTTGATCTTGTTGCTGTCCTCGATAGCCATGAATCGCAGGAGGATGTGAGGCATACCGAAGTAACCCAGACCCCATGCCATCAGTGATACGATAGTCAGCAGAGAATAAGGCTGAGCCTCGCCGCTGATGTGAGTCATGGACAGAGACAGATAGCCGGGCAGTTCCTTTGCATTATCCATAACATTGTCAAAGCCGCCGGCTGTGTTGATACCAAATACAACGATCATGATAAGTGCCAGAGTCATAACGATACTCTGGATAAGGTCAGTTGTACTTGCGGCAAGGAAACCGCCGATACTTGTGTACAGGATGATTACGATAGCACTGATTATCATTGCAGCGTGGTAATCAATGTCAAAGAGTGAATTGAACAGCTTTCCGCAGGCTGCAAAACCTGACGCTGTATAGGGAACGAAGAATATGAGAATGATGAGAGCTGCAATGCCCTGAAGAGCGTGGCTCTTGTCACGGTAACGGTTCTCGAAGAAGTCCGGGATCGTGATAGCCTTGCAGTGCTGAGTGTAGGTTCTCAGTCTCTTTGCAACAATGAGCCAGTTTACATATGTACCTACAGCCAGACCGATAGCAGTCCAGCTTGCCTCCGCAGTACCGCAGAGAAGTGCAACGCCCGGAAGTCCCATAAGCAGCCAGCTGCTCATGTCGGATGCCTCCGCACTCATTGCTGTGACGATAGGGCCGAGCTTTCTGCCGCCCAGATAGAAATCGCCTACGTTGTTGTTCTTCTTGGAACACCAGATGCCGATCGTTACCATTCCTACCAGATAGATAGCAATGGTAATGAACATGGTAAGATCATTTGAATTCATGCTGATTTCTCCTTTATATATTATTGTGAAAGATCGACTCCATCTGATGTATGAGAAAAAAGTCGAATCTTCCGCACAAGGCTCCCATTAGTAAGGGGCGCTGTCAGCGATAGCTGACTGAGGGGATTGTATAAAGCGCATTTAACTGTAATTATTCTCACGCTTTGCAATTCCCTCCGTCACGCCTTCCCCTACTAAGGGGAGGCTTTCAGAGGACTTTCAGGAAAGATTTACTTTCCCTGTTCCTTCTTCCACTGAAGGAACTCCTCATATGTGCCCTGTCTGTCAAGGCAACCAGTGGGAGTGATCTCGATAATGCGGTTGGCAACGGTCTGCATTATCTCGTGGTCATGAGAAGCCAGCAGCACAACGCCCTTGAAGCTTTCAAGACCGTTATTTACTGCGGTAATACTTTCCAGATCAAGATGGTTTGTAGGTCTGTCCAGAACCAGTACATTTGAATGGAAAAGCATCATACGTGAGAACATACAGCGAACCTTTTCACCGCCGGAGAGAACCTTTACCGGCTTGAATACATCATCGCCGGAGAAGAGCATTCTTCCGAGGAATCCACGGAGGAAGGTATCTGTGATGTCATGCTCCGAATACTGACGTATCCAGTCGATGATAGACAGATCGCAGTCATTGAAGAATTCGGAGTTATCTACAGGGAAGTATGAGGTAGATGTGGAAATACCCCATTTGAAGCTGCCGGAATCCGGCTGCTCCTCTTCCATGAGGATCTTGAAAAGCATGGTGATAGCCTGTTCGCTTTCACCGATAAAGGCAACCTTGTCATCTCTGCTCAGTGTGAAGCTTACGTTGTCAAGAAGCTTTACTCCGTCAACGGTCTTGCAGAGGTCTGTTACCTGAAGAATATCCTTACCCAGTTCTCTGTCCATATCGAAGCCGATAAAGGGATAACGTCTGCTTGAAGCAGGCATTTCCTCCACTGCAAGGTTATCCAGAAGCTTTCTTCTTGAGGTAGCCTGTCTGGACTTTGACTTGTTTGCGGAGAATCGCTCGATAAAGGATTTCAGCTCCTTTATCTTCTCCTCCACACGCTTGTTCTGCTGCTTGATGAGTCTCTGCATCATCTGGCTTGACTCGTACCAGAATTCGTAGTTACCCACGTACATCTTGATCTTTGTGTAGTCGATATCAACAGTATGGGTGCAGACGTTATTGAGGAAGTGACGGTCATGGGATACAACGATAACTGTACCGAAGTATTCAGACAGGAAATCCTCAAGCCATCTGATAGCGTCAATATCAAGGTGGTTAGTAGGCTCGTCCATGAGGATGATATCCGGATTGCCGAAGAGAGCCTGTGCAAGAAGGATCTTCACCTTCTCGTTACCGGAAAGATCCGCCATCTGGCTGTAGAGAAGATCCTCGGAAAGTCCAAGTCCCTGTATCAGCTTTGAAACGTTGGACTCAGATTCCCAGCCGTCCATTTCAGCGAATTCCGCTTCAAGTTCCGCAGCGATCTCGCCGTCCTCCTCAGAGAAATCCTCCTTTGCATAGAGTGCGTCCTTCTGCTGCATTACATCATAGAGGCGCTGGTTGCCCATGATGACCGTATCAAGAACGGTATACTGGTCATAGGCAAAGTGATCCTGCTTGAGCACGCTCATACGGAGATTCTTCGGGATAGTTACCTCGCCGGTAGTAGGCTTCAGCTCACCGTTCAGGATCTTCAGGAATGTAGACTTACCTGCACCGTTTGCTCCGATAATACCGTAGCAGTTACCGGGATTGAACTGAAGATCGACGTTCTTGAAAAGGGTATCGCCGCCGAACTGCAAACTTACATTTGAAACTGTGATCATAGCTTTTCCTTTCTGTGTAGTATTAAACTGCTTAAAAAGCACATTCCTTTATATTATACCACAGGTGGAAGATAAATGCAAGGAATTTCGGGAGGTTTTTGAAAAAATAAAACACGGCTCTCCAAAGAAAGCCGTGTTATAGTCAGATTTTATACACTGATAACGCTGTCCCATGTAGGAGCAAGTCCTGCCGCAGTCTGAGCGTAATAGGTGAGGATGCACACAACGTCGTCCAGATTCAGGCTGCCATCGCCGTTTACATCAGCAGCGGATATCTGGGAAACGGTCAGGTCATTTGCAAGACCTGCTGCGGTCTTTGCGTAATAGTTAAGCACCATAACGCCGTCGTTAAGAGTAATAACACCGTCGCTGTCTGCATCGCCCTTCATAGGATGCTGAGCTTCACCTTCGATGATTATCTTACCTCCTGCATACAGAGGCGTGTGCGTGCCAGTGTCCGTACCGATCTCAATTGTATTTCCCTCATACTCCGGCAGCACAGCTATATCATACACATCGCCAGGCTGTGCGTCTGGGTTTACAGTGAATGTGATCTCTGAGACTATGCCGTCCTCTATGTAGTATGCGTCCGTACCAGGTGCAAGGGCGTAACCGATATAAAACGCACCGATGTCATTACCAGAGTAGCTTCCGGATACTACATTCACGCCGTCCTCATACTTCGCCTTGTGAACTGCATCGCCGTCAGCTGTCTTAACGTAGGTGATCTCCGCAGGATCGAATTTAAGTCCGTATCCAAGCTTATACCATCCACCGCTTGTAACATTTACCGGCACAGTAACCTGATGATCCGCAGCCTGAAGTTCTTCAAGGGACAAATGAACGGTACCCACCTGAAGAAACGGCTGTTCAGCTTCAGATGTCTCTGCGTATACCGAAGACGCTGCAGTCGGAATGCACATCACACCTGCAAGTACTGCTGATAATATTCTTTTGCACATATTCATATGACCATCACCTTTCTCGAAATGCGATCAATTTTTTGAAGTCGGAAATTTGCCTTTTTCTGTTGATTTTATTATAGCGTATTGTAAAATATATGTCAATGGTGCGAACGTTATTTTGTTATATTTGACGAGGCAATGGATATATATAAACGGTCACATGAAATATCATGTGACCGTATCTTAATATTTACTTGCTTCTCGGAACCGCATAGAGATTTGTCTCCCAAGCCGGGATGTACAGCTGGTGCCGGATGTAAATGTCGTAATGTGGATTCAGTGTTTTTATCAGCAGCGGCAGAGTGAAAATATCCTCGTTCCGGTGGTAGAGGGAAACCATAAGCTTCGGCGCATATTTGGCAATAGTCTGAGCCGAGCCCCACAGCGCCTCACGTTCGCAGCCCTCAACGTCCATCTTGATGATAGTTGCTGGCTTGCCGTCCAGAATGCTGTCAACTGAACGTGCAGTTATGGTCTGACCGAATGCGGAAACCGCCGACTGTCTGCCAGCCTTTGTGGAGAAGGGGACTTCCGTATCTGTGCTCCATGCAACGGCGTTGTAAATGCTGACATATGGCAGGTCAGCAGTGCACTTTCTGAGCTTCTTGAAGTTTTTCTTGTCTGGTTCAACGCCGTACATACGGACATATTTGCCTTTAGTGAACTCCAGAACCTCCTCAATAGTATCGCCGTTGTATGCGCCCAGATCAACGTAGGTTTCATTCTGCGTAAGTCTGATTATATTCCGGTAAATATCCGCCTTAGGAGTAGTGACCTCCATAAGGTAGGGTATCTTACCGCTTATTTTGAAGTTGATGATATTGGCATAAACCTTCTGTGAGAACGGATCAGCCAGCATATCGTATACCTTCTGGATCTCATCAGCGTGTTCAAGGCAGTAGTCATAGGTAAAAAGTCCGCCGCCTGCAACCGGAACATCCGGCACGAGGAGAGTGTGACGCTCTGCAATTTCCAGCAGCTTGTCAACCAGTGACTGATAGCCTGCCGCAAAGGCGAGTACTATTACAAAATCATCAACCTGTTCTTCGATTTCGGAAAGCTTCCGAACCTTGTAGCCTGCAAAAGAATGGCCTCTTACAAAATCATCGCTGGCGAAGATGCCTGCCAGAGGGATGTTTTTCTCTCTGAAAACACGCATAATTTTCTCCGCACCATCGCCCATGCCATAAATAAAAATCGGACGTGCTTCTGCCTGAAGTGTTTCCCAGACAGTCTGTTTTTCCGTAATAAATGAAAGCATGTTAGGAACTCCTTTATCTATCTGTATGAATCCGTGCCGGGCGTATATTCGCCCCAGCTGACACCTCCATGCGTCTTTGAGAATTTAGTTTATATTTTTATCATACATCGCCGCAGCAGTCGTGTTCACCCTCGCCGGCTGCACCGATCATATCTCTGCCACGGATAGCGTAGCGGTCACGGTACTGGCTGATGTATGAACCGATAAGGTCTGACACCTCACGGGGACACTTTACTGAAACGATATGCTTTTCAGGAGTATCAATATCCTTACAGAAAAGGACGATGGTACCTACACCGAAGATTCTCTGCCAGAAGCTGCGCTGAAGGCTCTTATCCACAATGCGGTAAAGCTCCAGCTCGTCCTCCTTTACATCGAACAGACCAGCCTTTGTAATAAGGCGGTTTTCAGTAAGGTAGTATCTTGTAAATGATATGGGCAGTCCCAGAAACGGACGCTTTTTATCGCTCCAGATGTGTTCTATCTGCTTATCCTTTTTTGTCATGACTTATACCTCCTGTAGCGTATTTTTATAATTAAAGCTCGATTACAGCCTGTGTGCCGGACATTGTAATCTTCTTGTCAGTACCAGCAACGGATACTGTGAAGGTCTTGCCGGATTCTGTAGCATTTACTGTGATAGTATTGCCGCTGCGCACTGCAGTTACAGTAACAACGTGCTTAGCCTCTGTATCGTAAACTTCAGCAGAAGCAGACTTGCCGTCCTCAAGATTACAGATCATGAAGTCTGCACCCTCAGCGTAGTCATATTCAAACTGGTTCTCGAAATTACCCATAGCAAGGATTGAGTTGGGCTTTGCAAGAACAGGCATTTCCATAAAGCTGCACTTGATGGAGTGATACTTACCGCCCTCCAGAGTCTTGCCGGTGATGATATCATACCACTTGCCCTCCGGCAGGTAGATATTTGCAATACCCTCTTCATTGAATACAGGAGCGCATACCAGATTGTCGCCCAGAATGTACTGCTGGTCAAGGTAACGGCAGGCAATATCATCAGTGTAATCCATAACCATAGGACGCATCATAGGAACGCCGGTAGTGGATGTCTTTACAGCCTGTGCGAAGAGGTAAGGCATGAGCTTGCCCTTCAGTTTAGTGAAGAAGCGGAGTACATCGCAAGCCTCGTCATCGTAAACCCACGGTACACGGTAAGATGTAGAGCCGTGGAGACGGCTGTGGGTTGACATAAGACCGAATGCACACCAACGCTTGTATACTGACGGAGAAGATGAAGCCTCGAAGCCGCCGATATCGTGGCTGAAGTAGCCGAAGCCTGATGAACACAGTGACAGACCGCCTCTCAGTGTCTCAGCCATAGATGAGTACTCGCCTGTGCAGTCGCCGCCCCAGTGTACCGGGAACTTCTGACCGCCGACTGTTGCGCTTCTTGCGAACAGACAAGCCTGATTCTCACCGTAGAAGTCCTTCAGTGTTTCAAATACAACCTTGTTGTAAAGGTATGTATAGTAGTTGTGCATATGGATCGGATCTTCGCCGCTGAAGTACTTAACCTTTGTGGGGATTCTTTCGCCGAAGTCTGTCTTGATAGCAGTTACGCCCATCTCAAGCAGAGTGCGGAGCTTAGCGGAGAACCACTTGCAAGCGTCAGGATTTGTGAAGTCAACGATAGCCATACCAGGCTGCCACATATCGAACTGGAAGACGCTGCCGTCAAGATTCCTGATGAAGTAGCCCTTTTCCATGCCCTCGTCAAAGAGTGCGGACTGCTGTGCGATATAGGGATTGATCCAGCAGCACAGACCCAGACCTCTTTCCTTGAGACGTGCAAGCATAGCCTTGGGATCAGGGAACTGACGTGTATCCCATTCGAAATCTGTCCAGTGGAATTCTCTCATCCAGAAGCAGTCGAAGTGGAACATCTGAAGCGGAATATCACGCTCAGCCATACCGTCGATAAAGGAGGTAACTGTCTCCTCGTTGTAATCTGTAGTAAAGGAAGTGGACAGCCACAGACCGAATGTCTTAGCAGGCGGAAGAGCCGGCTTGCCTGTCAGTGTGGTGTAGTTTTCCAGAACCTTGTGGAGGTTCTCACCGCCGATGAAGAAGTATTCAAGCTCCTCGCCGGGAACTGTGAAGGACAGCTTGTTTACGGTATCGGAAGCGACCTCGAAGGAAACCTTATCGGAGCTGTTTACGAATACGCCGTAGCCGTTGGATGTGATGTAGAAGGGGATGCACTTGTAGCTCTGGTCGGAGCTTGTGCCGCCGTCTGCATTCCACATTTCAACATTCTGACCGTTCTTTACGAACGTAGTGAACTTTTCGCCGAAGCCGTAAACGCATTCGCCTACGCCGAGAGTGAGCTGTTCACGGATAAAGCCTGTGTGAGGATCCTGCGGGAAGTTGAAACACTGGTCGTCCTCCTGGAGTGCAAGACGAGCGTTTGCGTGGAACTGGTTTTCCTTGATGTATGATGTGCTTCTCCATGCGCCGCCTGTGAGGTACTTGCCGTTTCTGGAGAAGGAAACTTCCCAGTCTGTACCCTGCTTGATGCGCAGAACAGTTTCGCCGGACTTCATCTCAATAAAGCCGTCGCCCTGAGTGATCTGAGGTGTGTAGCCCTGATCTTCATTAAGCTCAAACTTAGGACGATTGTCCACAGCGCCCTTGTGGTGGCGGATAGTAACCTTGATTACATCCGGTGCAGTGGAAGTGTAGGTGATCTCTAAGCATACGCCGCCCAGTGTCATACCTCTGTTCCAGATCGCAGTAGGAGTAGCAAATACTGTGATGGAATTAGCGGTAGTCTTGGTCTCGTATGCCTGTACAGCGTAGTTTACTTCGTAGCCGCGCTGATTCAGCCATAATCCGTCAGAGAATTTCATTCGGGATACCTCCGGTGATATAAAAATATAAATTGTTTCCAGAATTGGATTTGTGCACCGTGCACAACGGTATACACATAAAGGTATTGTACCACAAAACAGATGCGATTGTCAATCGGATTCCGTGAATTATTCTTATTTTTAGTGGTAATAGCCGTTTTTTGTACAAAATGCCATGATATTCCAGCCCTGAAAGTGTGGGGAATAAGGTGGAAAGGTGAAATTGGGTGATAGGTTTTGGAGAATTAGGGCGCAGGGCTTGCAAAGAGGGTGAAAAAATGGTAAAATAAATCCATAGAATACAGGATAATATACATCTGAAAGGAGTATCTTTATGTATCGTTTGCTTATAGTTGACGACGAGGCGAATATCCGCAATGTTGTCCGTGAATATGCTGAATTTGAGGAATATGAGGTAACAGAGGCTGAAAACGGCATGGAGGCGGTAAACCTCTGCCGTGAGCAGGATTTTGACCTTATCATCATGGATGTAATGATGCCGAGACTTGACGGCTTTTCCGCCTGCAAGGAGATCAGGAAGAAGAAGAACATCCCTGTTATCATGCTTTCTGCAAGAGGCGAGGAATATGACAAGCTTTTCGGCTTTGAGATAGGCATTGATGACTACGTGGTAAAGCCCTTTTCACCTAAGGAACTTATGGCGAGAGTACGTGCAGTAATAAGCCGCAGAGGTGCGGTGGAGCCGCAGTCTGCTAATCAGCGTATTCAGTATGAGGGACTTGAAATCGACCTTGCAGGGCGTGAGGTTTACGTAGACGGCAAGCGTGCTTCTATGACACCCAAGGAATACGACCTGCTGTTCTATCTTGTAAAGAACAAGGGACTTGCCCTTACAAGAGACAAGCTTCTTGAGGAGGTATGGGGCTACGATTTCTTCGGTGACGACAGAACTGTTGATACCCATATCAAGATGCTCAGAGGCAGTCTTGGTGTGTACAGAAAGTTTATCGTAACGCTTAGAGGAATGGGTTATAAGTTCGATGCGGAAGTATAATACTGAAATTCCGAGCAAGAATCTCACCATCAGGGTCAAGATATGGCTGTTCTTCATGATGCTTGTCTGCATAGTGTTTATCTTCATGTGGACGTTTCAGGTCATATTCTTAGGGCAGTTCTATGAGATGATGAAGATATCCTCAGTATCGAGAGCTGTGGAGAAGCTTGCGGAATCCTATAACTCAGGGCAGTTCTACAGCAGTCTGTCTGACGCAGCTATAGAAAATGATATGTGCATAGAGGTGCTGAATAAGGACGGGACTGAAAGTCATTATCAGTGTGTGTTCAGCGGAAACTGCCTTATGCACAACGGCAGCAATGACGTGTACTTCTTCTACATGGAGATGCTCCAGAATGAGGATGGTATAGTCTCACGACAGCTTTACAATCAGACAATGCAGAGCGATATGCTGATATACGGCTGTCCTCTTTATGATGAGGACGGCTCGCTCAGCGGCTATATCCTTACAAACGCCAGACTTGTTCCTGTACAGGCTACAAGACAGATCTTCCAGCAGATAACCATGCTTATTACAGCACTGCTCGTTCCGGCAGGTATCGTGCTTTCGGCTTATGCGGCAGAGAATCTCAGCACGCCCATCAACAGGCTGAAGGTTTCAGCAAGGCGGCTTGCTCAGGGAGATTATACTGCTCAGTTTACAGGCGGCGGCTGTGCAGAGGTAGACGACCTTGCCGATGCGCTGACATACGCCAGCCACGAACTTTCAAGAACAGATGAGATGCAGCGTGATCTTATTGCCAATGTATCCCACGATATGAGAACGCCTCTTACCATGATGAAGGCTTATGCAGAGATGATACGTGATCTGTCGGGAGATAATCCGGTGAAGCGTGAGCAGCATCTTAATGTTATTATAGAGGAGGCAGACAGGCTTTCACTTCTTGTAAGCGATATGCTTGACCTTTCTAAGCTTGAAAGCGGCTCACAGAAGCTTGAGCCGGAGAGGATAGACATAAGCGAGAAGCTCCGTGAGATCGCAAGACGCTATGAAGGGCTATCCGAGAGGATGGGCTATCATCTTCACTTTACCGGTGATGAGCCTTATATGATATGCTGTGACAGCGGAAAGATAGAGCGTGTTATCTGCAACCTGCTGAACAATGCCATCAACTACACCTCAAAGGAAGACAGATGCGTATATCTCAGGCAGATAAACCGGGGCGAATGCGTGCGCATAGAGATAAGCGATACCGGCGATGGTATTGAGGAGGATAAGATAAAGCTTATCTTTGATAAGTACTACCGTTCCGAGAATCACAAGCGTGAGGTCGTGGGAACGGGTCTCGGACTTTCTATCGTAAAGGCTATCCTGAAAATGCACGGTTACAACTACGGTGTAAACAGTAAGCTGGGCGAAGGCTCGACCTTCTGGTTCGAGGCATCTGCGGCGCCGTCGGAGAAAGAATAGAAACAAACAAGGCTTCCGCTGCGTGCAGAAGCCTTGTTTTATTACAGATTGATATTACAGAACAAAGCCCATTTCTCTGAATGAATCAATAGCGTCACCGAGTATTTCCGCATTGGTTGCAGAAACCGAATGAAGCAGAAGGATCTCTCCTCCGTGAGCGCTTGATTTTAGCTTGCCAAGAGCCGCTGAAGGCTCAGGCTGTGCATCTGTCTGCCAGTCCTGATAGGCATAGCTCCAGAACAGAGTCTTATAGCCGAGAGACTGAACAGCTCTGAGACTTTCCTCTGAATATTCTCCGCATGGGAAACGGAAATACTGCATTTCATAGCCGTATTTATCCATTACATACTCATGAAGCTCCTGTACCTCGTCAATAGCCTCCTGCTCAGTCAGCTCCGGCAGGCTTTCGTGGTTCATGGTATGATTTCCGAGCATATGTCCCTCGTCGATCATTCGCTCCACAAGCTCTGTTTCCTTTTCTGCATAATCTCCGGTAAGAAAGAATATTGCCTTGACATTCTTTTCTCTTAATGTGTCCAGTATATCCGCCGTGTAGCCGTTCTCATATCCCTGATCAAAGGTGATAATGATTCTGCTTCTGTCTGGTGTTGTTGCATAGGCGTCATACTTCCCGAAGCTTTCGTCAAATAAAACTGCGTCACTGGGACGGTTGTCCCCGTCCACTGCTGTACCTTGTCCATAGCCGGCTGCGTCTGCATTGATTGCACTTGCGCTTGCAAGAACTATAGCTGCTGCAGCAGCTGCTGCCCTGATAATACGTCCCGTCGTCATATCGTCTGCTCCTGTCTGCGGATTCCTCCGCAAGTACATTATGTGACGCTGAGCGTTTATGATGCAAGGAAAATCCTGAAAAAGAAAAACACCGGCATTCATGTGCCGGTGTATGTTTTCAGATGAGCCGATCAGGGCTTAATCGTTTATATATGCCTTGACCAGAACCTGTAAAAGCTCGTCTCTGTCGATGTGACGGATTATGCTTCTTGCGTTGTTGTATGTGGTTATGTATGTCGGGTCTTCGGACAGAATATAACCTACAATCTGATTAACAGGATTATATCCCTTCTGAACCAGTGCGTCGTAAACGATGGTAAGATTCTTCTTCATCTCGATCTCTTTTTCATCGTTGACTGTGAATTTCATTGTCTTATCGTACATGCGTATCCGCCTCCTTAAAAATTTTCATATTCTTATTATAACCTATTTCCCTGAAATATACAAGGGATTTCGCACAGTTTTTTCTGAATTGTCACCGTTTTTGCCGTTTTGATTCATTTTAAGGGTGGTGATTTGTGCATTTTTGACAAATGAAACTTCATAATTTTACAGTAAAGTAAAAAACGCCGGAGGCTCTCACGCCTCCGGACGTTTTTTCAGCGGTTTTATCTGCCGCAGCCCTCACCTGTGCAAGCGCCGGAACGCTTTACAAAGCTTTCGCAGTCTGTGCATTCAGGCACTGTAGGGTTTTTTTCGTGTGTGCCCACACGAATGCTATCCAGAACGCAGTAGTTCTCGGATACCATATTGTGCTGGCACTGGCTTACTGTACACTTGATACAGGGGTTCTTACGAGTTTCCATAGTAACAACTTCCTTTACTGTATTTCGCCCGTCGGGCGTAAGGCTATTATATCCGGATGTTCTTATATTATACGTCTATTATACGTCAGCACTGTGAAAATGTCCTGATTCCTTTTCAGTCTCTTTTCAGGTGCATTTCACATAATTCACACAATAAAGGGGTATACTTTAACCATGCTCTTAAAGAGCATGTAACATCCTCTGAAAGCTTCTGTGTTTACCCCAATGCAGAAGCGATCCCCAATAATCCCTATATCATAGCAGCTGCGCCTCCACCCCGGGGCGTTTGCTGTTGTGAAACGAATTTATCCACCCTTTCAAATATATCGTAAAAAAGCGGCTGTCTTGAATGACGCCGCTTTTTTCATGTTATTTTATCTTTTTTCAGATGCTTTCTTAGCCGCTTTAGCTTTCTTTTTCGGAGCAGGTACATCGGGCTGTGCTGCTGGTGCGCTTTTTCTTACAGATACCTTTACAGCCTTGCGTTCCGGCTGCTCTGAAAGCTGTTCCTCATAGAGCTTTTTCATAATGCTATCGGTGTTCCCACGATAGAACTTTTCCGCAGCCACACGGTTGTGGTCACCCATATCGAGTCTCAGCTTTTTATCTTCTACAAGAGCTTCTATTCCTGAAACGAAGCCGTTTACATCATTAGGTGAAAACATAAATCCGGTTTCGCCGTTTACCATGAAATCCTTTATACCCTGAACATCAGATGTAATAAGCGGAAGACCTGCCTCCATGGCTTCAAGAGCCGGCATACCTATGCCTTCAGATTTTGACGGCAGGCAGAATATATCGCAGGAATGAAGCACACTTGCCACATCATCACGATTCCTTGCAAAGTGAACTCTGTCCTCAAGATGAAGCCTGCTTATGAGCTGATACAGATTATCAGCCTCAGGGCCGCCGCCGCATATGAGATAGTTTATATCCAGACGTTTGAGCTTTGCCAGTGCCTTTATGATGACCTGATGGTTCTTTTCAGCAGTGAGAGGGCCCATTGAAATAAGAGTCACAGCGTTCTGAGGCATTTCCATAAGGTCACGCATACGGTATCTGTCGATCTCCGGAGCTCTGAAACGGTAAGGGTCAAGACCTGTTCCCGGAATATACACAGTATTCTTAGCCGGCAGACGCTTCTGAGCAAGCTGATGATCCTCGCTGTTGCAGCATACGAGGACATCCGCATAGCCGGCAGCCTTCCTGAGCTTCGGCATAAAGTACATACGTCTGTACAGAGGTGTTCTTTTATGTACCGGCAGCCCGAAGGTGGTTGCCATTACAGGAATTTTGTACTTCTGTGCGGCAGGACCTGCACATTGAAGAGCGGATAATGTCAGGCAGTGGATAAGGTCGTACTTGTATTTCTTTATTAGAAAGCGTACCTCCGCCTCAGCGTCGGGCTGCTTTTCCATAGGATTCAGGGACGGTACAAAGCTGAGCTGATGGCATCTTATGCCAGCGTCCTCCAGTTCATCCAGAAAAGCGTCAACACGTTCAGGAGAGGTTGTGTTTCCGGAAATAAAATTACAGCCAACATGGATCTCACAGCCCATGGATATGAGCAGATTCAGGTTGGAACGGTTATTGAGATCCTGCAGTGACGCAGAATCCGAAAGCATAAGAACACGTTTCATAAATACTCCTTTCCGGAAAAATCAGTTATAGTACATTCTATTATACCACATAAATCGTCACAAATCAATAGCCGGATACTGGATGGAATGATCCGGAAAAAGGGCGGCAATATCCGCAGGCAGAGGTGATGCAACATTTATCTCCTCTCCGGTTTCCGGCTCAGGAAAGCTGATTTCTGAGCAGTGGAGAGCGTGTCGGGAAATATCCTCTGAGCAGCATCCGTAAAGGTCGTCTCCTGCAAGGGGATGTCCTGTGTGCGCCATATGCACTCTCAGCTGATGCGTACGTCCGGTTATGGGCGTAAGGCGCACAAGGGTGTATTTCCCGTTTCCTGAAATACATTCATACTCTGAAAGAGCGGGCTTGCCGTCAGCTCTCACCTCACGGAGTATAACAGAATCGTTTACACGTGCGATGGGTGCGTCTATAATGCCGCTTCCGGAGAACGCTCCTGTTACAGCGGCGAGATAGGTTTTTTTGATCTTTCCCTGAAGAAAGCCTGCGCCGTAGGCTGTCAGTGCCGCCGCACAAACGCCGCTTGTGTTACGGTCAAGACGTGTGATACACCGGAACGGCGTATCGGGAAAGTCATTTGCAAAGGCGTTTGCAAGGGTATCGGTGTAGTGTCCCTGCGACTGATGGCTGGGCATAAAGGGCGGCTTGTCATATACGATAATATGCCTGCTTCTGTAAAGCACAGGCACATGAAGCTCAGGGTTCTGCAAAGCAGTGCATACGGCAGAGGGATAGGTGAGCACCACAGTTTCGCCGGGGTGTATCGTATCAACGGTGCGTATATTCTTACCGCTGCAGGTTATAGAGCCATGATATTTGCATTTAGCAAGCAGCCTCCGTGATACCTGCTTCTCATGCCGGAGAAAGTCCTCCAGCTTCATGGGATTTTCTATGTCTGCGGTAAATGTGAGAGTGTTCAGGTTTGCGTTCAGCTCCTTTCTGAGCATACTTCCATTCAAGATGACGTACCGAAAAGCACGAAACAGCTGTCATTGCAAAACCGGGCTGTGTTACCGGCAGAAGAAGCTTTGGCAGATTTCTTATCAGCAGTATAAGCATGAAGCCGTACTGTTCTTTCAGCATAGCTGACGCTGTTTTAAGACTTTTCCATGAGGATAGCTCCGGAGACTGTGAGCATAAGACCTCTCCTGCGGCGAAAACCGTTTCTGTCCTGAACCTCAGTACAAGAAGCAGTATGAGCAGAGGGACTGCCTGAAACGCTCCGAAAAGGTGATATATGCCCTCAGCTCTTCCGGATGCGTCAAGGATGAGCCATGCGGCACCTGCAATGACAGCTGCCGCTGAAAGTCTCAGCAGAAAGCGTGCAGCTCCTCTGAGAAAATAAAGTCTCCGCAGCCGTCTGCGTGCACGGTGAAAGAATCCGCATGGCAGTGAAAGCAGGGAAGTGCACTCGCATATAACAGCGGCACGTCCGGATGCTGAAAGGACGGCAAGAAATATCCGCATAAGAAGCCTTGAGGCACACCATATAAGCAATGGCACTGCGGCGAAATCATATACGCTGAGCAGCTGTATGCCGGCGGCAAGAGCTGCGCCGTATAATGCGTACAGCAGCATGAGTATGAGAATATGTCTGTGCAGTGCAGAGGGTCTGCCTGCGAGAGCTTCTGCGGAAAATCTGCATAGTGCCTTTTGCTTCATGGAATCATCCTCCGTTTTTATGATAAGAGGATTATTCCCATAAAATACCGTTTTATGCTTCGTAAGGCGTCATGCCGAGCAGCTCGAATGCGCCGCTTCTCTGCCAGAGGGAAGCTGTTATGTGAATATCATAGCCCTCGCCGAACTCCGCACGAAGCTCCTGAGGGTCAACTTTAGGCAGACCGAAGCCTGCGATCATGCTTGTGATTATTCCGCCATGAGTCACAACTGCACAGTGGCGGAGGTCGTTTGTCATCATATCCTCGATGATAACAGCCAGCGCCTTGAAAATACGCAGCTGCACATCTGCAACGCTCTCGCCCTCAGGCGGCGCACATTCAGCTCCGCCCTGAAGCCATTCCTTGAATTCCGGCAGGTCTACAAGCTCGTCCGCAGACTTGCCGTCGAACTTGCCGAAGTTCATTTCAATAAGATTATCTATCTGCACTATATCTCTGTCCGGAAAAAGTATCTCCGCTGTTTCAGTACAGCGTCTCAGCGGACTTGAATAGACCTTAGCAACGCCGGGATAAACGTATTCATCCATCTTGCTGTAAAGCTCTGCAATGCCTTTTTCCGACAGAGGGTAGTCAGTTCTGCCGATATATATGCCGTTGTCATTTGCCTCGGTTCTGCCGTGGCGTATAAGACTGAGATGATATCCCTTCATATCTGTTCTCCTTTTCCTGCTGTGTAAAAAAATCGTTAAGAAAAAACCTGTATTTTTCTGTTTACTTTTGAGACAAAATATATTATAATGTAAGATAGCAGTCTTTTGTCTGCTTACACATTATCTATGATACCATTTTTGCTCATAAAAGAAAAGGGCTTTTTGTAATGTTTAAAAAAATTTTTTGGAGATACGGCGAAGTCATGATAGCAGCAGTACTCCTTGCAGTACTGGTACCTGTATCCTGCGCTCTTGACAAAAAAGAGGAGGATATTTCCGAGGCAGGAATATTTGTCATGGATACATACTGCGAAATTACACTCAGCGGAGGCGGCACGGGTGAAGTTTCAGATCTGCTCTATGAACTGGAGGATGCCTTTGACTGCCATGATGAAAGCAGTGAGATATCGCTCCTGAATGAAGGCAAGTCTCTTACACGTGATACCATATCGGCACGGCTGGTCGAAGAGACCCTCTCTCTTCAGGAGAAACACAAGGGCGGCGTTGACATTACAACCGGTGCGCTTACAAGTCTATGGGGAATAACGTCTGATGATCCTCATGTTCCTACAGAGCAGGAGCTTTATGATGCACTTGAGACGATAGGCGCTGAGCACGTAAATATTTCCGGAGATGAAATAACTCTTGACGACGGAACGTATATTGACCTTGGCGCAGTGGCAAAGGGCTATGCCCTTGATTGTGTAAAAGCGCTTCTTGATGAGGACGAGGTATCCTACGGCGTTGTTTCAATGACCTCGTCCATGCTTCTCTACGGCGAAAAGCCGGAGGGCGAGGCTTTCAGGATAGCCATAAGAGGCGCAGCGGACGGAGAAATACTCGGAACTGCCGAAGTGGGAAGCTGTTTTCTTTCGAGCTCTGGAGGATATGAGAGAAATTTCACTGATGAAAACGGGAAAACCTATTCCCATATTCTCGATCCTGCGACAGGCTGTCCTGCAGAAACCGACCTTGCAGCGGTTACTGTATTCTGTCAGAACGGTCTGCTGTCCGACTACCTTTCAACTCTCATATACATGGGCGGAACAGAGTCCATAGAAAAGCATCTTGATGCTGATGAATATAAGCTTGTGGCAGCCGACATAGACGGAAATATCTATGTCAGCGACGGGCTTGTTTTTATAGACGAATAAAAGAACGGAGGAACATCCATGAGAAAACTTGGTGGAATAAAATTATCTCACCACAAAAATACGGAGAACTGTAAGAGCGTCAGTCTGCCAGTTTCTGCAAAGGTGCGCATTCCTATGAGTATGCACATCGGTGCGCCATGCGAACCCCTTGTGAAAAAGGGCGATATTGTTACCGTGGGACAGAAAATAGGCGATACTGAGGTCTTCATGTCCGCACCTATCCACAGCAGCGTTTCCGGTAAGGTTACAGCTATTGCAGACTACCGTCTGTCAAACGGCAGGACCTGCAAAATAGTTGAGATCCAGACAGACGGCGAGCAGACTGTCTGTTCCGATGTAAAGCCGCCGGAGGTCAATGACAAGGCTGGCTTCCTGAAAGCTATACGTGAAAGCGGTCTGGTTGGCATGGGCGGCGCAAGCTTCCCGGCCCATGTAAAGCTTGCACCAAAGCAGGAGGTTGACACTCTCTGCATCAATGCGGCTGAATGCGAGCCTTATATCACATCCGACTACAGGCAGATGGTTGAAGCACCGGACGAGGTTATCGACGGCGTTCTTCAGGTCATGAAGTATCTGTCCATTCCGAAATGCGTTATAGGCATTGAATCAAACAAGCCGGAGGCTATACGCATTCTCACGGAAAAGGCAAAGGCACATTTCGGTATAACCGTCCACACTCTCCCATGTACATATCCTCAGGGTGCGGAGAAGGTTCTTATCTACAATACTCTCGGCAGGATCGTTATGGAAGGACAGCTGCCGGCGGATCAGGGTGCGATCGTAATGAATGTTTCTTCCGTTGCATTTGTAAGCCGCTATCTGAAAACAGGTATGCCCATGATCTCCCGTATGGTAACAGTTGACGGCGACGCCATCGGCAAGAGATGCAATGTTATCGTTCCGGTAGGTACTCCTGTAAAGGATGTCCTTGCGTTTGCTGAGTGCGATATAAGTCGGAGGCCAACGGTCTTAGGAAGACAATTTCATCACACAACTCCTTGGCTCACAGAACGACATGGCTACGATCCGACTT
>JAZNOB010000049.1:0-2876 GCA_045580565.1 Ruminococcus sp. | reverse complement strand
CCGGTGAGGACGGCAGCGTCTTCTCTGATAACAACAAATTCCCTGCCGTACTTTTCAGCGTACGCCTGTGCTGTTGAGCCTTCATAGCCGTATATTACAGTATTTTCTGAAAATGTCTCGCCGTTATTATTGCTGTCAGATATCTCACAGACAGGATTCAATATTGCTATTGCGGAAAGAGACGGGCATTTGCCGAAGGCTCTGTCTCCTATAACAGCTACGCTTTCAGGCACGATAACTTTTTTAAGATTTTCACAATAATAGAATGCCTGAACGCCTATATCTGTAACTGAATCCGGAATAATAACATTTCCCAGTGAGCTGCATCCCATAATTGCATAATCAGATATAACTGCTATTCCATCCGGAGCCACATAGTCAACAACAGATTTACTGTAGGGACAGCAGAGAAGATATGTACCATCCTTGCTGAACAGAACACCGTCATCACTCTTGTAATATGCGCTGTTTTCATCGACGTTTATCTCTGTAAGTGAAGTGCATTCGACGAATGCGGCTCTTTCAATTGTATGCACATTTGCAGGAATATATATGCTTTCAAGGGAACGGCATCCCCAGAACGCCATCTCTCCTATAAATTCAAGACTGTCAGGCAGTGTAATGCTTCCAAGCTCTGCATGATCTGAAAACGCACCTGCCTTTACTTCGGTTACCGGCAAACCATATATTTCTGACGGTATTTCAAGCGCCGATGTATGATCAGCACAGCCGACTATAGTCACACTGTCTGAATCCGCTGTATAGTATATATTTCCGTAAATACTGTATTCATCTGTCGCTGCATCTGTGGCTGCTGTAAATACAGGCTCCGGCGAATCTGTGCTCGCTGTTGTTACAGCCGTGTCTGTTAAAATCAGTGCTGTTGATGATGCCGTGGTTTCCGCTGCTGTTGTAAGTACATTTGCCGCCGCTGCAGAAGTTACACCCTCAGTTACAGCATATGTGGTTTCTGCTACAGTATTCACAGAACCAGTGCTTGTCTGAGCAGATGTGCTGGTTCGTGATGTCGGTGTTGTATTCTCAGTCTGCGAGGTCACAGTACTGATACCTGAATTCAGGTCGATCTCGCTTGGTTCCTCCTGCATACCCGGTGAAAGAGTACTTCCAAGGCTTGTGCAAATTCCTAATGCTACTAAAATACCAGTTATTGACATAAATGATGCCCCCTTTACAATTACGCTGTTGCGTTTCTTCCGTTTCTCAAAATACTCATCCGTTCTGCGGAATACATTCTGTATCATTTCGTCATTACTCATCATCGCCGAAGCCCTCCTTTCCCAGTTCCTTCCGGAGCGCATTTTTCGCTCTGTAAACAAGGTTGCCTATCTGCTTTTTGCTCTTATGCATGATACGGGCAGTCTCCTCCGTGCTGAATTCCTCATTATAAAGCAGATACAGCACCTGCTGGTACTCAGGTCGGAGCTTTTTCATAGCGTTCTGCACCTGAACGCCATGCTCCTTTTCTATGTACTGGGCTTCAATATCCGTTCCGTCAGAGATATCCGTATATTCATGCAGAGGAGTATCCGACAGGAATCTCCGGCGTTTCATATAGTTCAGCGCACAGTTGCGCCCGATAGCATAGAGCCATGTTTTAAAGGAGCTTTTACCGGAAAACCTCGGCTTTTTTGTACACAGCTTTACAAAGGTATCCTCTGCGATCTCCTCAGCTGTGCCAAGGTCATTTGTAAAACGGTACAGATAAAGGGTCAGACCCTCCCTGTATCCGCAGATTATCTCAATCATGCCCTCCTTATCTCCGTCAAGGAAACGGCGGTAGCTACTCGCACCGTTATCCAAAGTATCAGCCTCCCTCCGAATGCATTCTTTCAGCTTCATTTATTAGACAATCGGGACTCCTCTTTTTCTCACTCTTTCTGGAAATTTTTTTGCATAAAAAACGGGGCTGGATGGCAGTCCCGTTTTGTGCTTTTAATTAAAGACAGATCATATCAGTTCCTTACGAAGATACACCATATCCACCAGCTGCTTTCCGCATTCAAAAATCGGATGGTCGTAGTTGTCAGTGAAGAAGTGCCTCACACGATAGCTTTCTTCAAATCCGCACTTTTCGTAAAATGGAATTGTAAGAGGACTGTCACCTGTTCCGACTTTCAGCGTTCGGTATTCACCTTTATATTTCTGCTCGATAAAGGCAATCAGCTTCTTTCCGTATCCACGCTGCTGACACTGAGGAGATACAGCTATATTTTTGATTTCCAGTACACTGTCGCCCTCGTCAGTTACAACACAAACCGCTTTAACATCTCCGCCCTGCAAAGCAAACATTGTTCCTCGTTCCAGATAACGGTCGATCATATCCTCCTGTTCATCCGCAAGAAGAAGCAGGTCGATATATTTTTTCTTGTTTTCTTTTACCTCTGTGATAGTATCCAATGTTTTCCCCTTAATTATCCTGCACCTTTACCTCAACCGCACTTTCAATATCACTGAAATGATTGAAAGCATACCTGCCCTTTCCATCAATATCATACTGAAGCTTCAATACAGCAGGCTCTGGTTTATCGCCTTTTACGTATACATCAAGAATCATATAGCAGCTTTCTGTTTCGTATTTGAGAGCCTTTACACCGTTTTCCGGAGCAACATCAGGACTTTCCGCACCCTGAACCTCCGAACCTTTATTTTCGCCCTCGCCCCAGAAACGGCTCACGCTTACAACTTCAAGCTTTTCGCTGAGATCAAGCTCCAGTTTCAGATTTTTCGCTTCGTAATATCTGCGGTCATCACTCTGACTGACAAACACATTTATTCTGTACGTATCATCTCCTGCATCAATATACTCAGCTGTAACAGGAATACATATCTCACTTCCGCTTTCTGTTTCATGGAGG
>JAZNOB010000048.1:0-7020 GCA_045580565.1 Ruminococcus sp. | reverse complement strand
GATTATATTCTGATTACATAATCACTAAGCACCGATATCCCACACTTTCCCACCCATTTTTTTGCAAAAAATCATGTTTTATCTTGATTTTTTTGCTTTGGTGTGGGGACAACAATAGAAAAATAGTGTATAATGTAATCACAAAAGCTGGTAAAATTCAGGTGTTTTTATACAGAACGAGCTGATTGTCATTTACAAAAATCCCCTCAACTTGTAAGAAAGATCAGAATTTTTCATGCTTACATAAATAATATTATACCATAGTTTGCAGGTGAGGTCAAGGGCTGGATCAAGCACTGCATCATGAAAGGAGAAAAAGCAATCAGTAAGCCCGTTTTTACAATTATACTTATTAAATGTACAGAAATAACATCTGACAAAGTGACTTATTCAGAAAGGAATGACTACTATGAAAAAAATAATAGCAATGTTATTAGCACTCTCTATGATGACAGCTTTTACAGCTTGCGGCGGTGACAAGGAAAAGGATCCGGCTGACACACAGAACAGCACTGCCGAGAAAGCTGATGCAGATAGCGGCGATGGTGCTGAAGCTGACTCGGGTGAAATATTCGATGCAGGCAACGTCAATGTAATGGTACCTGCCGGCTGGAAGGCATTTCCTGTATCCGACATTTTCTCTGAAGAAGAAAATGCTACTGACCCTGATGGAATACAGGTTGCAAAGGGTGCAGAAAGTGAATGGGATCTGTTAAGCAAGCCTTATCTGGATATTGATTTCTACGATGCTGACACTTCAGGTCTGCTGACACCTGACAAGGAATGGTACGACAACGCAGCTGATATTTCTCCTCTTACTACTGGTGATCTTACATGGGAGGGATTTTCTGCTGTAAGCTTTGAGATGCCTATAACAATAATCTGGACAACAGACAGTGAAGGCAACCAGTATCAGGTAACTATCTGGACTGAAATGACAGACGGCAGCATCAGCCTTGATGACGCAGATGTGCAGGCAATTCTTGCAAGCCTGAAGCCTTCTGCATAATTACATTACGATTTATAATCAGGAGGTTTTGAATATGGAAGCAAAAGGTTCTGGATTCCTTAAAGTAACAGGAATACTTATGATAATCGGCGGTGCATTATCAATCATTCTTTATATTATAGCGATCATCGGAATAGCAGCTCTTGTATATCTCAGTGAAGGCGAGCTTTCATCCGGACTGCTGTATACCGCAGGTGTACTGGGACTTGTAAGTGCGGTAGTACAGCTTATCGCTGGAATCATCGGCGTAAAGAACTGTAAGAAGCCTGAAAAGGCAAAGACCTGCATTGTATGGGGCATTCTGGTTATAGCACTTTGTGTTATAGGTTCGATCCTTAACGTGGTAGGCGGAAGCGACTTCTCCGTATCAAGTCTGCTTATAGGGTTGGTGCTTCCGGTTCTTTACATAATCGGTGCTGTAAAGAATAAGGCTGCATGAAGATTATCCATCATACCGGCAGTTTGATCAACCGGTAAATATCCGTACAGATATCGCATGAAGATTCCGGAAGCAGAAGGACATCTTTATGCGATGTCTCTGTGTATATACATTTTTACAACTGATGTACAGGGTGTCAATATGAAAAGAAATATATTTGCGATTATGTTGTTCACCGCTTTTGCGGCTTCACAGCTGGGCGGTATAGAAGCAGAGGCTATACACAATAAATCCTTGACCATAAGCTCTGCAAGAAGCAGTTCTATTGAAATAATTGCAGGAAAAGCTGAGAGTATGATGACTCTTTCCGATGGCATATCTAAGGCGGCAGAGTCTGCTGTACTTCCGGAAAGTTTTGATCTGCGGACAAAAGGACTTGTGACAGCTGTCAAGGATCAGTATGATTACGGAACCTGCTGGTCATTTGCGGCACTTGCTTCTTTGGAGGGTTCTCTTGTGGCAGCTTCACCGGACGTGGATCTGTCAGAATGGATACTATCATACAACACATATGCCGATGGCTATGGCTTTCCTCTTAGTGAAGGCAATGAAAGCCTTTTTGACGAGGGCGCAGGCTATACCAAGATCGCAGCAATGCTGATGAACGGTATCGGTTCTGTGACTGAGGGATGTAACAATTACTATTATGGAGATGAATACATTTTATCAAATCAATGCTCCGCAGCAGACTGGCGGGAGCTGCGTTACTGTCAGGCAACTGAATGCATAAAGCTTCCGTACTGGGGATACGGTTTTGATGAATTTTCAGATCAGCTGAAAGCTGTTCAGAAGGCTATATATGACGGACACTCTTTATATATGAGCTATACCAGCGATGATAATTATATTGATTATGAACACAACAGCTATTACAGAGGTTATCCGGATTACGATGAAAACAGCACATACTATTCACACGCAGTAACGATCATAGGATGGGATGATAATTTTCCGGCAGAGAATTTCATAAATGCTCCTGAAACTGACGGCGCATGGCTATGTAAGAACAGCTGGGGAACAGACTGGGGAGACAACGGATATTTCTGGATGTCGTATGCAGAACCGTCTATCGGCAATCTGTTTTATCTCACTGGAAGTCCGGTGAGCCGATATCGAAATATAGAGCAGTATGACCAGTATGGCTACTGGAACTCTGTAGCAATAAGCGGCGGCGAAAACGGTGATGATCAGGTATATGCTGCAAATGTCTTTACTGCGGATACAGACTGCTATATAACGGCTGCCATGATATGCACAGCTATGACAGATGAAAACTATGAGATCACTGTCTATACCGGACTGGATGACCCAGCTGACCCTGATTCCGGCATACCTTCTTCTGTTACATCAGGACATACTGAGGAGATCGGATATCATACTATTGACCTGGATGAACCTGTTTTTGTTTCAGAAGGAGAGACGTATGCTCTTACCATAAGGCTCAGCGGTGAGACAGGATATCATATGGCTTGCGAAGGTGCATCAATGTATTATACCGAATATGAAGATGGCTCTGTTGAGTATGATAAAGACAGCTTATTTGATATTTTAAACGATACTGCTGTTGAAGGTCAGAGCTTTTGCAGTACGGATGGTGATAACTGGAATGATTTCTACTGGTTCTGCCATGAATACGGCGGTAATTGGTGTGACCTTACTGCCGAGGACGAGGAGTATTACCAGGAAGAGTTCGGAAAGCTCCCGATCTATAACGGCTATGAGATCATAAATACAAACGTGTGTCTGAAAGCATTTACACAACCGGCGGATGCTGTGATATTTTCCGAAACATATCCGCAGCTGGCAGATGGTACGGAAATAGCTCTTTCAAGTTTCAGCGGTGATTCAATATACTACTCTGTAAACGGCGGAGATCATTCGCTGTACACAGAGCCTCTTGTATTCTCTGGTGAAACAATGATCATTGATGCCTATACAGAGAATTCCGGTGAAATATACAGCATGGAATATGTACAGAAGGTTCCGGCGTGTTCAAGCATCCTCTGCGTTGAAGATGATTACATATCGTATTTATATAAAAATGAAGAAACTGAAAATTACGAGTTTTATACATGGGGCTACTCAAAAACAGTAGAGATCACTCCTATAAGCACAGGACGGATCTATCTCAACGGCGAGGAGATCATTTCAGGAACCGGTGTTACAATTCCAATCGGCAGTGAAAAGCTGACAAGTGTATCCCTAAAGGTTGAAGAGGATGGACTTACTGCGGAATATGTGATAGAGTTCATTGATATTGAGGGGACATTCTACGGTGATGTAAACGATGACTTGGCAGTAGATCTTACTGATGCGACAATAGTACTTTCGTATTATGCACAGAATGCCGCAGGTCTGAATCCCGTCTTTAGTGAAGATGAAATTATAAACGAGCAGCTTTTTTACGTAGCTGATGTGAATTTTGATTCAAGTATCACGCTTACAGATGCCACGATGATCCTTACTTATTATGCACAGAATGCTGCAGGTATGGATCCTTCATGGGAAAGTATCCTTAATTGTCTCCCTCAAAACCAAGACTCCTGAGTTCGAAGTCTGTCAGTCCTGTAAAAACGCCTGATGTCATCCAAGGCTCAGAAGGCATTTATTTCACCTCATAAAACGCAAAAAACCCACGGCAATAACCGTGGGTTTTTGATATGGCAGGGGCACCAAGAATCGAACTCGGGACACGCGGTTTTGGAGACCGCTGCTCTACCAGCTGAGCTATACCCCTATATGTTTCCTGCAACGTATAATATTATATCATATGGAAGAGCTGGTGTCAAGGCTTTTTTTGATTTTATACCACTCGAAATTGTAAAAAAACAATGAACGCCGAACGCTTTGACAGTCGTTTTTCAATGTGGTATAATTACAGAAAAGCATCATTACTGTATAACGGAGGAATTGCTGTGAAAATAGTTACGCTTATTGAAAATACACAGGGAGCGCAGTGCCCGTGCTTTGAGCATGGACTGAGCTTTTATATTGAAACTGAGAAGCATAAGCTTCTGGCGGATACCGGACAGACTGCCGGCTTTATGAGCAATGCGGATGCTCTTGGTATAAATCTCAAAGCTGTTGATACTGTAGTGCTCAGCCACGGTCACTACGACCATTCCGGTGGTATTATGCCATTTGCGGCGGTCAATCTTTCTGCACGCATTTATATGCAGCGTACAGCCTCCGGTCATTTCTATCATGATGAACGCTATATCGGAATCGACAGGGAAATTCTTTCGCTGCCGCAGGTAAGGTTACTCGATGGAGACTATGTTATTGACGATGAGCTGAGCATCTTCTCAGGCATAACCGGCAGACGCTATTGGGCAAAGAGCAACCTTGTTCTCAGCCGTCATGAGGGCGGTGATGTTCTTCAGGATGATTTCTGCCATGAGCAGTGTCTTGTTATTACTGAAGGCAAGCAGCGTGTGCTGGTGTCAGGCTGTGCTCATAACGGAATACTCAACGTCCTTGACAGATACAAGGATATCTACAGTTCACTGCCTGATGTTGCGATCAGCGGATTTCATATGATGAAAAAGACAGAGTATACTGATGAGGAGCTTGATATCATCAGGGAAACTGCTCATGAGCTTTCAAAGACTGATACTCTATTCTATACAGGTCACTGCACAGGAGAGAGTGCGTTTCTTATTATGAAGGAGATCATGGGAGAACAGCTTCAGAAGCTTTATTCCGGCATGAGAATATTATAAAAAATGCGCTGCTGTGAAGCATTGGACTTCCGGCAGCGCATTTGTTTTATCTTGGGTAGTTGTCGAGGATATCCTGTCTTATATTACCGTCTTCATCGTAGACCATATCGCGAAGCTTATTACGTCTGTCACGCATTTCCTTAGTCTTAGCCTCAGTCTCGCCGTTAAAGAAAGAGGTGTATGTTATATCATCCTCAAAGCTGTCAATGAAATCGGTCATACTTCCGTCGGCGTCAAGGAGCATGTATGAAATAGTCTTCTCCTTGTAGGTGCAGTTGGAGATAATGTGCATCATATCAAATTCTACGCCGTTTGACTTGATCTTTCCGGTTATCTTGATGGAGTCAATAGAATCGATCTCCATGAACTCAAAGTCTGTAATCTCGATCTCATCAAACTGGCTGCCGAATACTGTAAGGTAGCTGTCCTCAGTATTTGCTGCAAAGGCTTCATCTGTTTCGCAGCCGTCCTCCATAACGATGGTGCAGGTGTTGGCAGTGCCGTCATACTGGAGAATAGCAGGAAAGGATAAGAGCTTTATAAATGTTTCAGAGGTTCTCTCATACTCAGTGATAGCACTCCAGTTTGAATTGATGTGCATTGTCACGCCCTCTTCGCTGATTCCTACGCCCATATTTTTCACAGTAGAAACCGGCTTTTCCGGAGTCTTTATGGAAGCAGCTGTAAGCCTTTTGCCTTTCATGTTTGACGGCGCAGGAGCTTTTGTAGTAGTACCATTTACCGGCGCTGCTGCCTGTGCCTTTGTTGTAACGTCCTCTGCAAGAGTGACTGTAGCATATGTAGTACCGTCAGCAGCTGTCGTTGTTACTGATGTTGTTTCATCAGTCTGCACCTCCGTAACCTCAGCCGTACTCTCACTTCCGCTGTCACCGCAGCTGCAAAGCAAGCCTGCACTTAAAGCTGCTGCCATAAGGCAGGCGATCCATCTCATTTCTCTCATTTTTCATATATCCTTTCTTTCTCACTTTTTCTTTTTAGCCTTCAGGAACTCGTCATATTCCTTGCATATAGGCGCAGTGTCACCGAATGCCACTACCTTCCCATGGTCAAGCCAGAGAACCTTTGTAGCAAGTCTGCGTATCTGAGCAAGTGAATGTGATACAAGCAGGGTAGTAGCACCGCCCTTGATTATCTCCATCATCTTTTCTTCGCTTTTCTGCCGGAACGCACCGTCGCCTACGGACAGAACCTCGTCAAGTATAAGTATCTCCGGACTTACAAGGCAGGCGATTGAAAACGCAAGACGTGATTTCATGCCAGAGGAAAGATTCTTGAAAAGATGATTCTCAAACTCCTCCAGCTCTGCAAATTCAAGTATACTTCTGTAAGTATCGTTCATGAACTCTCGTGTATAGCCAAGCATTGCGCCTCTCAGGAAGGTGTTCTCCCTGACGGTCAGTTCGCCGTCGAAGCCGCTTCCAAGCTCTAAAAGAGATGCGATGCTGCCCTTTACTGACAGCGCTCCCTCAGTGGGTATCATGATACCGGATATTACTTTTAGCAACGTGGATTTGCCGGCTCCGTTTGTGCCGATTATCCCAAGCAGCTCACCCTTTTCAAGCTGGAAGGAAACATCCTTTACAGCCCAGAATTCATTTTTCTTGTATGTGCCTCTCAGCTTCTGGATGATGACGTCTTTAAGTCCGACCTCCTGAAAGTCTCCTAAGATATAGCGGACGGAGATATTATTTGCGATGATCGAATTTTCCATGATATCTCCTCCTTACATATAATAGAGAAATTTATAGTTGAGCTTTTTATATATCAGACATCCCAGTCCCAGCGCAATAAGAGCGTACGCCGCACAAAGAACATGATGCCACAGCGGC
>JAZNOB010000047.1:0-8233 GCA_045580565.1 Ruminococcus sp. | reverse complement strand
CTTTATACGCACAATCACTGGTACAGCAAAAAGTACTGCCCTGCGTATATTCTGCCCCACTGGGCGGCGTTCAAGGCGAAGGTGGAAAAGTATCTTGGTGCGTATTCAGAAGCTGATACAGCACAGTCTGGAGCATCTGAGGACACTTACCTTGTGCGTGTAACAACACCAGACCTCTGCATCCGCACAGGTCCGGGTACAAGCTATCCCAGAACCGGAAGATTTACCGGCACCGGCGCATTCACGGTCGTTGAGACAAGGGGCAGCTGGGGCAGGCTGAAGGCTGGCGGATGGATTTGTCTGGGCGGTGCTGAAAAGATATAATGTTTTTTTGATTAGTGTATAGCAGAAAGGGCGGTAACTGAAGTAACTCAGTACCGCCCGTTTTGCTATGTCTACAAGTATATTATTGTTGACAAATTGAAAGATGTGGTATATAATAATTATAGGAGATAGTATAAATAATTATAAAATATAATAATATACTATACAGTGCATCAGCATAATCAAAAAGCTCTCGGTTTCTTTCCTTAACAGGTTTGTACTGAGGCTTTATTTTACTAAAAAGGAGGTTTGCTTTATGTATGATGTTCTCGATGTAAGCCGCTATGTCATAAATTACAGCAATGAAAAGGGCTATGGCGTATCGAATCTGAAGCTGCAGAAGCTCCTCTATTTTATTCAGGCTTATTTTCTGGTTGAAATGGGTACCTCCTGTTTTCAGGAACCGATTCAAGCATGGAATTTCGGACCTGTTGTCCCTAAGGCGTACCATGAATTCAAGATATTCGGATGCGCTGACATACCTACAATCAGTAAATATACTTCTGTTGAATTGGAGGATGGTAAGTTAAAAATCGAAACTAAAACTTTTTCAATTGATTCAATCAAAACTGAACATAGATCTGCTATTGATCGTATTGTTGATAATTTTAAAGATCATGCTGCATCCGATTTGGTGTATATTACACATAATCAAAAGCCTTGGAAAGATGCATTCAAAAAAGGACAAAACACTGAAATATCAATCGAATCAATCAGGAGTTATTTTGTATGACAGATGGTTTAAATAATCTTACAAAAATGGATTCACCGAACAGTGAATCACAAGAGAAAAGCATCGGTTCAAACTTGTATTTAAATAGCAAGAGAAAAATTCAAGAGATATGTAATTTAATCGCTTCACCATCGGAAAAATTTGATCCGCAGATAATAGTTAATTCAGTTCGTGAATATATTGATAATCAGAGTTTTTTAACCAGATTGTTGTACTCTGAAATCAGCGGATTTATTTATGGACTTGAAGATTTAAAACTTGAAAATTTCATTTCTAATATTGATACGCTCCAAGCGTATATTAGTGATAAGCAGGCGTCTATTGATACAAAAACTCAGAATGCTATAGTTAAACTCTGTGATCATGCCTCACTAGCAAAGCAACAAAAAGAACTGTTGTCAGATGAAAGAATAGCCAATGTTACAGCGGCTCAGAACGATATAAAAAGTAGCTATGAAACATTAAAAAACGATTTGCAAGAGCTCAGAGAGGCTAATCAAGAAGTACGTAAATCGTTACAAAAATCCAAAGATGAATATAAGAATTTAAATAAGAAGCTTATTGATACTGAAAAAGAATACAAAGACACAGTCAAGCAAACTCAAAAAGACTACATATCAATCTTCGGTGTGTTCTCTGCTATTATCATTACTTTTGTAGGCGGTTTGTCGTTTACGACTTCTGTTATGGATGGTATTGACTTAGCAAGTCCGTATCGTATTGTTTTTATTGTGGCGCTTATAGGCTTCGTTGTAATCAACATGGTTCATTATCTTGTACATTTCTTGTGGCGTATTTCCGGCAATGAAAATAACAAAAATCGTTTTATTGTATTTATTAATACGTTTTTTATACTACTAATGGTGTTTGATTTTATAGTTTTCTTTCTCGTAGAAAAGATAGATTTTATAGGATACATAACCGAGATTCTGCAAGATCTGGCTTGTATTTTAAATCAAACAGCGGAAGATTTATCTAATAAAGCTAACAAACAATAATAACGGCGGTACTGTATTTGCTCCGGTATCGCCGTTTTTGTAGTTGACAAACCACCCCATATATGCTATACTATAAAGCGCTGGATGTCCCAGCGAATATTCTATGTGCCTCGCCCCTGCTGTCCTCTGGATGGTGGGGGCGAGGTGCGTTTTGGGTGTGTGGACGTGTGGACAAATCGTGTGGACAAACTCGGAAAAACGGCGTTTTTGTTGGAAAAATAATGCTTTATACGGAAATTGTTTTCCGGAACGAGTAAAAGAAAAATCACGCAATCTCGGCGGAAATCCGAAAATGCGTGATTTTATCAAAAATACAATTTGGTGGAGGCGAGGAGAATTGAACTCCTGTCCGAAAACCGATCCATGCAACTTTCTACGAGCGTAGTTTATCTTTTAGGATTCCCTGAGCTCACCGCCGGTAAACAGGCTGAGAGAACAGGTAGCCCAGATACATTTCTACGGTGTGGGCGTGCCGCCGAAACGTTCACCACTGCGATGATGCCGCAGCGCAGGCCGTGGTAGTCCTGCGGGCGACAGTAGCTGACTTAGGCAGCTACCTGTACGCTCTTGTTAAAGCTTACAGAAATGTTATTTTTAGCGTTTAATTTTAAACGTGCACCATTTTGAAGAGATGACGCAAACTCTGCTCGCTTATCACACTTCACAATCCCCGTCGAAACCGTTACGCCCCCCATAATAAGCCTCCTTAATGGAAGCTTTCTTTGACAGCACGGTGAATCTGACGCTGTGCATCCTTCTTTGCCGCAGTCTGACGCTTATCATAAAGCTTTTTACCCTTGCAAAGACCAACCTTGACCTTCACCTTAGAATTCTTGAAATAAAGGGATAAGGGGACAAGGGTCAGTCCATCCTGCTTGACCTTACCGAAAAGGCGCAGTATCTCACGCTTGTGCATAAGAAGCTTACGCACTCTTCTTGGGTCGGTACGGCAAAGACCGTCCTTTTCATAAGGAGAAACGTGCATTCCTTTTAGAAACAGTTCGCCGTTTTCGATATCGCACCAGCTGTCCTTCAGATTCACATTGCCCTGACGTATGGACTTGACCTCATTGCCCTGAAGCTCAATGCCGGCTTCCATATCTTCAAGTATAAAATACTCATGACGTGCCTGACGGTTTTCGCTTATGAGCTTAGTACCCTTGGTTATCATATTGCGCCTCCTTTCAGTTTAATTAGTATAAAATTATATCATATTTCCAGAATGTTGTCTATAGATATATTTTGAATTTTCGTAAAACGAATTAAACAAGCCGTATGGCATCGTTCATTCATCATCACTGTGTATACCCATTCTTTCAAAAACAGCTCTGTAGCCTTCTTCGCCGTTTTTAATGCTCCTGTTTACTCTGCTGATGGTGGCAGTAGATGCACCGGTTTCGGCAACAATATCTGTGAACACATGATGTGTATACAGCATTTTAGCAACATGGAGTCGCTGAGCCATTGCATTAAGCTCCTGATATGTACATAAATCCTTGAAAAATGCACGACATTCATCCGTATTTTTAAGTTCAAGAATTGCCTCGAACAGGGAATCTACGTCTTTATTGAATTGATCTTTTTTCATAGTGAATCGCTCGCTTTCTATACTGATAATTATATTTTAGCATATTAAAGTGAAAATGTAAAGCCTTTTTTCAAAAAAAGTTTTAAAAGTGAGAAGCGAGCGTAAACTGACATAAAAGAATCGTTTTTTATGTTATTCTTAATATGCTGATATGCGGTCATCCTTTCATGCATATGATAATACAAACTGAGTTATTTATACTATTATAATATATATCAATTTGCAATATCCTGTCGAAATACAGCTGATGATAAAATGATGCTTGACACTTGAACACGGATGTGGTATAATTTTACTGCGTTCGGGTATGGCTTTATGCTGTGCCCTTTTATTTTTGGAGGTTATATTATGGAATGGAGTTTTGTATTTATTTTCAACAGCGTTTGTCTTGGCGTGGGGCTTGCAATGGATGCTTTTTCAGTCTCCCTTGCAAATGGACTGGCTGAGCCATGTATGCGAAGGAAGAGAATGCTGGCAATAGCCGGTACCTTTGCCGTGTTTCAGGCGATAATGCCGCTTATCGGATGGGTGTGCGTACATACGATCGCTCAGCATTTCAAGGCTTTTCAGGCGTTTATTCCATGGATCGCTCTGTTTCTTCTATTGTTTATCGGAGGTAAAATGCTAATAGAGGGATTACGTAAAAATGGGAATGATGATGAAAGCTGTACACCTGTAGGCACAGCTGCTCTGATCGTGCAGGGAATAGCTACATCAATTGACGCTCTTTCTGTAGGGTTCACAATATCCGATTATGGCTTTATAAAGGCACTTGTCTGTTCGATGATTATTGCTGCTGTTACACTTGTCATATGCTTAGGCGGTCTTATTATAGGAAGAAAATTTGGTACAAAGTTTTCAGGAATTGCTGCGATTTTTGGTGCAATTGTGCTTATATTCATCGGTTTAGAAATATTTATAAGCAGCGTCATATGAAGGACAGTTGTATAGGCATTTGTTGTATATAAACAAAAATTATCAACATATATTAGTTCTGTCGATGAAATATACGTCTGATATGTCGTTTTAACTAAATATCGCTTGACATTCATAACGAATTGTTGTATACTGAAAACATGATTTAGAAATAAATGGAAACACTTCCATGAGGGAGAGTAAAGTGAAAAAAGGAATTAAAATCGCACTGAAAATCATCAATTCTATCATTGTAACAGCTACTGTATTAGTCGTTGTTCTGTTTGTGGGAGTAAAGATCCTTGGAATACAGATGTTTACTGTACTGTCTGGTTCTATGGAGCCTGAATATCCGACCGGTTCTTTGATCTACGTCAAGGAAGTGGAGACTGACGAGCTTCAGGAGGGCGATGTAATAACATTCATGCTTTCCGAAACTACTACAGCTACTCACCGTATCATTGAGGTCGTTGATGACGGTGACGGAACCCTGAGCTTTAAGACTAAGGGTGACGCCAATGAGATCGAGGATGCAAAGCCTGTGTATGAGGAAAATGTTATCGGCACGCCGATATTCACAGTACCTGAGCTTGGTTTTCTTATGAACAAGATACAGAACCCGCCGGGCAGATATGTTGCATTAGGAATTGCTGTTGCTCTGATATTCTTTGTATTTATCACTGACAGTCTTACTGATGATAAGAAAAAGAAGAAAGGTCAGGAGTCTGGGAGCGAGGATGAAACTGAACAAAATAATCAATAATAATTTTATAAAGGAGTTGTTAGGAGCATGAAGTCCAGAAGTAAGATACTTCTTTCGGGCATAGCTGCTGCGGCTATTGCAGGCGGCACGGTGCTTGGTACACTGGCTTTTCTGACTGATACTGATGAAGCGGTAAATGTTTTCACCGTGGGAAAGGTTCAGATCGACCTCAACGAAACTGACGTTGACGGAGACGATGACACAAAAGCTAATGAGTACCACCTGATACCCGGAACTGAGTATACGAAAGATCCCACAGTTACAGTCATTGCCGGAAGTGAGGAAGCTTATGTAAGAATGTATCTGACTGTGCATAATTACAGTACAATGAAAGAGCTTATCGCAGATGCCGACAATGAGATCAGTGATTTCACCGATTTCCTCGGAGGTATGGACGATACAGCGTGGAAACTGAAAGCAGCTGAAACCGACAGTGAAAATGATACTATTACATACGAGTATCGCTATAAGGCTACAGTAACGGGAGGAGGCAGTGATACAGAGCTTGAACCACTGTTCAAGACGCTTATTATTCCGCAGACTCTTGATGGAGATGAGCTTGAGGCTCTTTACAGCGGCGGCTTCCAGATCAATGTTGAAGCTCACGCTATACAGGCAAGCGGCTTTGAGGATGATGAAGACCTTGCATGGTCATCATTTGCTGAGCAGACCGGCAAGTAAAACAAGTTTTCAATCGAATGCAGGTCATGCAGAATCTGCCAATTGAAATAAAACAAATTCCGGACGAAAGGAGGAAAAGGGATGCATAGTGAAAAGGATACACAGAAGAGTGGAGTTAGACGTTTTGGAGTAAAGGCATTGGTTATTACCGGAGTTTGTGCTGTTGCTCTGAATGCTGCAATCGGTGGCACGATCGCATGGCTTGTAAGTAAGACCGATTCAGTAACGAATACCTTCACCTATGGCGATATCAACATCACATTGACTGAAACTGACACAGGCGATAACGACGGCGATGCAGGCACCAATACATATGAAATGGTACCGGGCAAGGAGATCGAGAAGGATCCGCTTATCACAGTTGAAGCAGACAGCGAAGACTGCTGGCTTTTTGCACAGATCGAGACGACGGATGACTTTGATGATTTCATTGACTACACAGTAGCCGATGGTTGGAAGCCGCTTGACGGCGAGGACGGCGTTTACTATCGTGAGGTAGCGAAGTCAGATGCGGCACAGGAGTTTTATGTTATTGCAGGCAACACTGTAACAGTCAAGGATGATGTTACAAAGGAAATGCTGAATGCGCTCGGCGAGGACGGCAGCATTTCACTCACAGTAACTGCATATGCTGTTCAGCGTGACGGAACGATCGAAGCGATCGATACAGCAGCAGAAGCATGGGCACTGACCCAGTAAAAAAAGGCTATAATTTTATATAGTACAAAATAAATTTAAAATTAAAAAGGAGTAATTTATCATGAGTGCAAAGAAGAAGATTTTAGCAGTAACAAGTTATGCGGCAGTAGCAGCTCTGGCAGTTGGTGGTACGATCGCTTATTTTACAGCTGAAGATGGTCAGGTTAACGTAATGACCGTTGGCAAGGGCATTTCTATTGAGATGAACGAGCAGCAGCTTGACGCTGACGGCAAGCTTGTAGATTTCGAACAGGGCAAGACAATGATGCCTGCAAGCATCAGCAGCGCAAGAGATAATCTTGATCTTGAGGATTATCCAGGTCTTAGAATCAGAAAAACAGACGAGAATTATGTACAGAAGATCGTATCTGTTTCCAATACAGGTGAATCAGCAGCTTATGTACGTACTATTTATGCATTCCCTGAAGCTGGCGATTTCGATACTACATATAATGCTGCTGATCAGTGGTTCCACTGGAACGGCTATTCTGATACTGATGGTGATGTTGACAACGGCTGGATGTGGGGCAGAGATAAGACAACAGAATGGCCCGGCAATACAGATAACTGGGACGTTGTAGAAAACGTAACAATTGACGGCAAGGTTTATGACCTTTATATTGCTACCAATAAGAATCCTCTTGAGGGAGGAAAGACAACCTCTCCTTCACTGGCTGGTTTCTTCCTCGACTCTAAGGTTGACTGTCAGGTAAATCCTGATGGTTCTGCTAACTATACATGGAACGGCTACAACCTGGGCGATATCTCAACACTTGAAGTTCTGGCATATACACAGGCTGTTCAGGCTAATGGCTTTGATAATGCATGGGATGCTCTTGATGCAGCATTCGGCGACATTACAGCTGCAAATCATCCTTGGACTGCTACAGCTGAAGATGCAGTAACTAAGTATACTACAGCTGGAACATATTGGGTAAATGATAACATCATCATTAATGGCGGCGTAGCTGACTGCGTCGAAGCTGACGGCGAAGACGTTATTGTAAACATCACAGGTGGTCAGTATACATCAGAAACTCCGGACTGTGCAGTATGGGTAAAGAATGGTGCAACTGTAAACATCTCCGGCGGTTACTTCAAGTGCGGTGCACGTGACACAATTGACTCTGCAAGTCACTCTGACCTGATCTATGTAGGCGCAGGCGGCGGTACAATCAACATCTCCGGTGGTTTCTTCACAGCTGAGACAGCTGGTGACTGGCTGCTGAATCTGAAGGATAAGCAGGGCGGCAATATCGTTGTAACAGGCGGTACATTTGTAAACTGGAATCCTACTGATAATGTTACAGAGAATCCTAAGTACAATTATGTAGCAGACGGTTACACAGTAGTTGAAGAAACAAAGGCTAACGGCGACGTTTGGTACACAGTAGTAGCTGAATAATTTGATTTACGTCATAATTTAAATCTATCAACCGATACACTGCCCGTCCAAAATGCGGGCAGCAATCGAAAAGAACTACAAATATACATTGAAAGGAATTGAATATCATGAGCGTTAAAAAGAGTAT
>JAZNOB010000046.1:0-3378 GCA_045580565.1 Ruminococcus sp. | reverse complement strand
CCCTTTCACGATGACAGAACACCAAGCCTGAAGGTCTATGACGATCATTTCTACTTCTTCGGCTGTGGTGACTCCCCACAGTGTGGGGAGATGTCAGCGAAGCTGACAGAGGGGACGGCTCGGTAAGAGCAACCGGAGATTGCACAGGTTTTACTGCAAAGCTGTTCGGTATCCCTCAGATTGAAGCTGCAAAGAAAATCAGCTATGATTTTGGACTTAACCTTTTTAATGGGGAAATCGCCGTTCCCGTTAATCCAAGGCTAAAGTCAGATAACGATTTTCATGTTTGGCTGAGAAATGCTAATCTTGCCGTATCGGAGTATTTATCCAAACTCAACGAGTGGAGAAAAATCTATGCTCCTAAAAATCAATGGGAACAGCTTCACCCACTGTTTGTTGAGAGCCTTAAAAGAACCGACTATTTTGAGTATCTTGCTGATTTGCTGGCTCATGGTTCTGATAAGGAAAAGAAGCTGTACTATAAAGAGAACGGCAATGACATCAAGAAAATACAGGAACGCCTTGAAAAGCTCGCCGCTGAGGTTCGTCCTGTGAAACGCAAAGCAATTTGACGGGGGGATACCTATTTATGATACTTGAAGATAAACAGACCTGCTGCTTCATGCACCTCGTCGAATCCTTAATTTTTGCCGCCTGTTTTTATTAGTGTAAAAATATGATTTAGCACTTTAAAGCACTGATAAATTCTTTTGGATGTGGTATACTATATAATATAGAAAAGACTTTGAAGAAACCCACAGACAGGAGGTACACTATATGAAAGCAGTAATTTACGCACGATATTCTTGTGATAACCAGAGAGAAGAAAGTATTGAGGGACAGCTTCGTGAATGCAAGGCATTTGCTGACCGCAAGGGATACACACTGGTTGGTTCATACATAGATAGAGCAATGTCAGCAAAGACGGATAATCGTCCTGAGTTTCAGAGAATGATTAAGGAGAGTTCAAAAGAGCTTTTCGATGTGGTCATTGTCTGGAAGCTGGATAGATTTGCAAGAAACTGGTCATTAATTTTAATTGTCGGGAGGATTCGGAAACGATTCCTCTCGAATTAAGCGTGTTTGGTTCGGATTTAACGATGCTGGGGGAGCCAGTAACTTAAAGCTGAAATGACGGAAATACGTCGTTTCAGCTTTTTTGTTATGTCTAAAAATGCCCATAGTCTGAAACAGAACTGCAGACGGTATATCGTCTGCACCTACAGAGAGTGTCAAGAACAAAACAGGATGAAGAAAAATCGTCTGGACAACAGATTATTTATAAGAAACAGTCCTGATGTTGCAGAAACATCAGGACTGTTTTTGTCATATGATAACTGCTCCTATAGTGCGAGCATTATGCAAGTGTAAAATGAAGCTTGACATTTACGCATATAACGCTTCAAAATGCTTTTTCATAACACAAAGATCAAACACATCCAGACTGCTGCTTTCGCAGAGATCGCCGGCTTCCGGGTCTGTAATATCACCAGCATTCACCAGATACTTCTGAAGCATGACTATATCAGCAATGGAGAATGCTCCGTCTGCATTTACATCGCCGATGACAGCCTCAAGCTGCTGTTCACGCTCCTCCTCAGTAAGTGAGAAAAGATACAGAAGCGGTGAGTTCCAGTAAATAGTTACCTCATTGGTGGAATAGCTTCCTGCATTGTCAATATAGCACTTTGCAGGAGGAGTATCTGCCAGATACTTTTCAGCTTCCGGATCATCAAGGGCAGAATTTACGCCGCCTGCCAGCATTCCGGGCATTGCCTGACCAATAACGGTAGATGGTCTGTGATGAGGGTTCTTTGGTGAAACTGTACCCTGACCGGATATGTAGCACATACCATTGGGATTGCGTCCCAGGATATAATCAAGCTGAGTATGTGCGGCAGAGAGATACTTTTCGTCACCTGTCACATCATATACAGTTTTCAGAATAATACCAGCATTTGCAATTGTCATGTTACTGCCCCAGCTGAACTTTGTTATAGCTGTGCCGTAGCCTGTAGATTCCACTGACATCATATATTCGTCAGCCTGAAAGATCGCAGCATTCTTAGCCGCAGTATATGCCGGAAGGCTTGTGTCAGCGTCCTCCATTGTAAGCAGCGCAATGATGCCATAGCCGCCGATAGCGTGCCATTCGAGGCTTCTTTCGTAGTATGTTCCCTTGATTACGGGAATGGCGTTCTTATACACATCATCCTTCGTTGCACGGTAAAGCTGACATACTGCCCAGAAGCGTTCATCAGTGTCGCTGCTGTCGCTGTAGGTGTCCGCTTTGAAATCGCCGGTTTCATTGAAGGTAATATCAGGATTCTTCTGAAGAAAAGCCCATGCCTTTTCTGCGGCGGCAAGGCAGCTTTCCGCAAAAACCTTGTCTGTGTCTGCGTAGTACTCATACGCCATTGCCATAACAGCGCAGAAGTCTGCGGTAGCTGTAGTTGAAATGGGATCGAGTATAAGCTCGTTAGAATCATTGTCCGGCATGATGCTGCCTGGCAGTGCAGCAGTAGTTACCTGATGATATACACCGCCTGATTCAGCCTGCATTTTAAGCATCCATTCAATCTCGTAGCGAGTCTCATCAAGAATATCCGGAATACCGTTTCCGCTTTCGGGAATGCCGGTATCATCGCCGAAGATGGAGGGATTCGCTTCATAGGCAAGCAGCAGGTCAGCGATAGTCTTTGCAGCAGGGACGACGTACCGTCCATAATCTCCGGCGTCATGCCATCCGCCGCTTACGTCGATCTGTTCAGATGTACCGTATACTGTGGCAAGGCTTGCGTGACAGATATCATGTCCGAAGGTCTCGTCGATGACCTCGCAGCCGCATCTTTGCAGATAGAGCATTCTGAGTGTAGCGTCCATTGTTTCATCGTAGACATTTTCAGCAATCTCAAATGTGTAGGAATCATCCAGCTCACCGCAGGTTATATAGTACGAACCGGCTTCAGCTACAGCGGAGAAATCGCCGTAATAGTCAGTTTCACCTGCGTCGGAATATTCCTTTTTGCCGTAAAGCTCACCGGTATGTACAGTCTCACCAGTTACAGCATTCACCACTGAAAATTCGGTTTCACTGGTAATATCACGGAACACTGCAATCTTTTCATCGTCAGGCTTATAACCGATCTGATTAGTCAGGATAGGCGGATAGTATGGTTCGTAGACCTCAAGCTCGCTTTCATCTATCTGCTCAACCACAATATTGTCAATGTACATTGTGTGCTCCGGAATCTCCTCGCCGTGATTGCCGCTGTTGAATACGAGCTTTGCATTTCCATCGGTGGCGTCTTTCATGGTGAAAACGTATGAAAAACGCTGCATTTCCTCAGTGACATTCAGTGGCATACAGGTATAGGC
>JAZNOB010000045.1:0-4513 GCA_045580565.1 Ruminococcus sp. | reverse complement strand
CAACAATTACTTCTTCTAGATACTTGCAATCTGAAGCAGGATTGCCACCATCGATAATTTCCACTGATGCCGGAATATTAACGGATAAAAGTCCGTCACAGTTATACAACGCACTTCTGCCAATCTCAGTTATGCTTTCAGGAATAGCAAATTCAGTAACAAGGTCGCAATTAGAAAACGCAAAGCTGCCAAGGCTTGTCACGCCCTCCTCAACAACGATCTCCTTTATCTGATTTCTGTACTCACACCACGGAGTATATACACCGCCGTAGTTTGAAACATAGGGCTTATCTTCCCACATATAATCCGCCATTCTGCCTTCGCCGGAAATTGTGAGAGTACCAAGCTGGTCGAGAGTCCATGTAACATTGTCACCCTCAGCGCCGCATTCGCCGCTTGCTATGATAGTCACATCAATGAATGTATTGCCGTAAAGCTCAGCGTAGCTTTCAGCTGTAGAGCCTGAAACACCCTTGATGGTGATATTGCTTGGGATGGAAGTCTCGCTGTCGTAGATGTCGCAGTCGGGATTCAGAATAGTAATTTCTTCAAGATAGTCGCAGTTCTTGAAGGCGTTGTAGCCGATTCTTCCAACACTTGCCGGTACTGTGATACTTGTCAGGGAACGGCAGTTGTAGAACACCCATTCGCCGATTCCTGTTACACCGTCCGAGATGCAGATATTGGTAATGAAATCACGGTAGTCATACCATGGCACGTCCATATAATCAAAATCTGCCATGTCGCCTGTGCCTGAAATATAAAGATTTCCAAGCTCGTCAAAACTCCATGTAAGATTATCGCCCTCTGAACCGCATTCGCCGGAGGCTGTGATGGATATTGGTTCGAATGTACGATTGTATGTTTCTGCATAGGTCTGTGCAGTTGAGTTTGCATAACCGTGAATCACTGTGCTGGCATTGGTATACAGATCTCCCACCGTACATTCAGGATTCAGAATGTAAATATCAGTAAGCGGACTGTATGCAAAAGTCCAGCCGTCAATTCTCGATACGCTTCTCGGAAACGTAATCGTTTTAAGATTCGCACAGTTTCGGAATGTATTGCCGTTTACCATTTTAACAGTATCAGGAATGGTGATCTCAGACAATGTGCTGTAGAAGAACGTAAATCCGCATATCTGTGTGACACCATAGGGTATATCGTATGTTGTGCCTTCCTTAGCAGCAGGATATATATACAGCTTAGTCATATCCTTATTGAAAAGCACACCGTCAACACTGCAGAACTCCTTGTTTTCCTGGGGAACATTTATTGATTTAAGTCCATAACAATATGCAAATGCTTCTGATGAAGAAAGTGCAATGAGATCTTCATTGAAGTTTATCTCCTGAAGGTTTTCACAGCTGAAGAAAGCGTTTCCGCCTATTACCTTTACTGTGTCGGGAAGTGTATATTCAGTATCCGTTCTGGCTGCCGGATATTTCAAAAGCTCTGTCATATCCTTTGAATACAGGATACCGTCAACATCAGCAAACACCGCATTGTTCTCATCTACATTTATTTCAGTCATTGCTGAGCAATAGCAGAACGCACGGCCTCCGATAGACTCCACATTCTCCGGAATTGTGACACTTTTAAGGGCATAACAATATTCAAACGCTCTTGCACCTATTTTTGTAACACTGTCCGGAATCTTTATTGTTTCCAGCTTTTCGCAGCCAAAGAAAGCAACTTCCGGAATATTTGTAACGCCGTCCTTGATTCTGACGTTCTTTACACTGGCAAGAAGCTTAGCCCACGGACGTTCGGTTCTTTTATCATATGTAAATGCTGCCATCTCGCCTGTGCCAGAAATAGTGAGATTGCCAAGACTATCCAGCTTCCATGTAACATTGCTGCCCTCTGCGCCGCATTCGCCGGAGCCGAGGACGGTTATCTCAACAAAGGGATTGCCGTTTGTTTCAGCGTATGCCTGTGCGGTAGAGCCGGTGAAGCCGTGGATGGTGACGGTGCTGGGGATGGTGCTACTTGTTGAATCTATAACACAGTCAGGGTTCATGATGGATACGTCAGTGAGGGAGGTGCAGTTGTAGAAAGCGGCTCTGTCGATTTTAGTTACACTATCAGGAATAACAACACTTTTCAATGAAGTGCAATGCACGAAACACTCTCTACTGATATTTGTCAGATTATCGGATAATATAATTGATGTAAGCGATGTGCAGGAAGCAAATGTCAAACTATAATCAAAGCTTGTTACACTGTCAGGTATTACGACAGAAGTCAGACCTGCACAACCTCTGAAGGCATTATTGCAGATTCTTGTTACTGTATCCGGAAAAACAACAGATTTCAAATTTCTACTATAAGCAAACGAGCCACCGTAAATATTCCATACACCCTCAGGAATACTGTATGATGTGTCCTTTTTTCCGGCTGGATATTGAACTAACTCTGTCATATTCTTGTAAAATAAAACACCATTTGCACTGTCGTATAATTCATGAGTTTCACTTACAAGTATTTCTTCCAAAGATTGACAATCACCAAACGAACTATATGCAACAAAACTTACTGTATCTGGAATAAATACAGATTTAAGAGAATCACAAGCATTAAAAGAATGATGCCCAATATAGCTTACACTGTCAGCAAAACAAAAACTGCTCAGTGATTCACAGAAGCAGAAAGAATAGTCACCAGTACTTGTAACACCATCTTCAATAATGACACTCTTTATCTCGTTACGATAATCACACCATGGATTATATACATATTCATACTGCTGATATTCAGCTAATTGCTCCCACTTATAGTCCTCCATATCCCCATTACCAGAAACGATCAGCTTACCAGCACTGTCGAGCTTCCATATAACATTGCTGCCCCTATCACCGCAGGCACCGCTGGCAATGAGCGTATACTCAACAAATTCACGGTCATAAGTATAGGCATAAGCCTCAGCAGTAGAACCGGCACCGCCGTAGAGAACTGCACCTTCAGGCAGGGTCTTTTCAGAATCGTATATCTCACAATCCGGATTGATGAAGTATATATCTGTAAGTGAGTCGCAGCCCTTGAATGCCTGTGTTCCCAGTGAGGTCACACTCTTGGGAATGACGATCTCTGTAATAGACGGACAATCAATGAAAGCATAGTCACCTACACTTGTCACACTATCCGGTATCACTACCTCTGAAAGCTTGTCACAGCCATAAAAGGCGTAGTCGTCGATCTCTGTTACAGTATCAGCTATAGTTACGTTTTCAAGGTTCGGGCACTGTCCGAATGCGGAGTAGCCTACATTTGTAACGCCGGATTCTATAACTACCCTTTCAATGTCGTTTCTGTAATCGGTAAGCCACGGCGCATATGAACCGTGTGAGCCTGTGCCGGAGAGGGTGAGGGTGCCGTTTCCGCTGAGTGACCATTCAACATCAGTGTCTCCACATACTCCGGTAGCAATAATACCGTTCGATCTGTAGCGATATTCGATCGATTCAGCTGTTGAATCAAGTACATCTGTCCATTCACCCTGCGTTGTATAGTTGTAATACTCTACTCTTTGTTTATCCTGATATGTACTGTTTTTGTACCATACAAAACAGCGTTTACCATGTGTACCAAATGAGCCGTCACAGGTCGTACCAGATTCGCAATATGCCCACGCATTATTGCTGTTCCATTTCAGATAATGATACGTATATGCTGGATTCGTTTCATCTGGTCCCGACTGAGCAGAATAAACCAGACTGGGATTCACTGAATCGAAATGTGTAAAAGTCGAATTATATTCGTAATTACCTAAATTTCCACTGTTTCCGCAATAGTGGTAATAATAATAGCTCACAAGCTCTCTTGTTTCAGACGTTTCAAGCTCTATGGTCGATGTGTACTGCTCGCCGACATTTTCATATTGCTCATAAGCAAAATCGCCCTTTATCCAGTCATCGCCCGGAGATGATGAAGCCGCTTTACAATAAGTATGCCTGTACTCAATATCATACATATCTATTGTTACATCAGCTGGCAGTTCATCACTGTATATCCATTCAGTTTGAGACGACGTATCAGATTCTTCAGTTTCAGCCTTCACGGAAAGACTAATTCCAGAATCAATTACTGATGTATACGAAACGGTAACCGCAGCTGCCGTTGCTATACTTATAATCTTTTTCCATATTCTTCTCATAACATTCACCTGTCCTCGTTTATTTTTCTGTATCATAATTACGCAAAAAAGCCACGCAGAACAGCCCTAAGCGCATAGTGCACCAAAGGCTGATCCGAGTGGCTCGGTTATAATATTGAATTTTCTGATAATGCGGCTGTATATTACTATACTGTATGTATGTCCAGTGTAGCCGCTTGTCATACTAAAATCAACTCCTTTATTATAATATTTTATGAATTTTTTGTATATCAATATTCACTCTGCTTCATTATACCATATTATGACATAAATTTCAAGAGCTTTTATGAAAATTGTATCACACCTTTTTCCCAATCTCATCACAAACCAAAAGCTCCGGACTGTTGGCAGTCCGGA
>JAZNOB010000044.1:0-20276 GCA_045580565.1 Ruminococcus sp. | reverse complement strand
TGTTGAGCGTATTGCAAAGGAGCTTATTACGGCTAAGAGAAAGATCTATAAGGGCGTTTGTGCGAACATTGACCTTTACAGCGGATTTGTTTACAAGATGCTGGGAATTCCTACTGATCTCTACACGCCGCTTTTTGCTATCGCAAGAATTGCGGGATGGTCTGCGCACAGAATCGAGGAGCTTATCAACTCTGCAAAGATAATTCGTCCGGCGTATCTGGCGATCAGAGAGCCGAGGGATTATGTTCCTATGGATGAGAGATAAATGGTGAATACCTGTGTGCGGCAGGTGAATAATAATATTAACGGTTTCCTTTCAAATATTGAGGTAAATTGTAGTTTATCATTCGGTTAAGGATAGAATATGTAGGGGGCGGCGCCTTCGACGCCCCGTTAATTACACACAAAACCTGCGGGACGTCGAGGGTATTCCCCATGGAATGGGGAAATGTCCGTAGGACAAAGGGGACAGGCTCCAGTAAGGAGCGTCCCCTACAAATTTGTTCATATTCAGCCAATTTTGCACGCACGACCAAAACGCCCCTTGAGGGGCATTTGAGTATTCACACCGGACGCTGCAACTGAAATGGGGTGGACTGCGGTGCAGCTCACCGAACATCCTTGGTGAGGCGTGCCGACGCCATTACCGTTGGGCGACGGGCTGGCGCCAGCTTCAAACCACAATTTATCCAAATACCTGAAAAACAACCCTGATCGCAAAAAAACGCTGAGGCTATTTCAATTCAGCCTCAGCGTTTCTATTTTCCCTAATTCATTTTATGCAAGCTCGATCTTGTCAGTGAACATATATCTCTGAAGTGCTTCAGGAATTCTGATTGTTCCATCTTCGTTAAGATTGTTCTCAAGGAATGCAATAAGCATTCTCGGAGGTGCTACTACTGTATTATTCAGTGTATGTGCGAAATACTTGTTGCCGCCCTCGCCCTTTACTCTGATACCAAGTCTTCTTGCCTGTGCGTCGCCAAGGTTAGAGCAGCTGCCTACCTCGAAGTACTTCTTCTGTCTCGGTGACCACGCCTCAACGTCGATACTCTTTACCTTCAGGTCAGCAAGGTCGCCCGAACAGCATTCCAGTGTTCTTACCGGAATGTCAAGTGTTCTGAAGAATTCTACTGTGTTCTCGTACATCTTCTTGAACCAGTCCATGCTCTCCTCAGGCTTGCAGACTACGATCATTTCCTGCTTTTCAAACTGGTGGATTCTGTATACGCCTCTCTCCTCGATACCGTGTGCGCCTACTTCCTTTCTGAAGCATGGTGAATAGCTTGTAAGACACTGGGGAAGTGTGCTTTCATCTACGATAGTATCAATGAATTTGCCTATCATGGAGTGCTCACTTGTTCCGATAAGGTAAAGATCCTCACCCTCGATCTTATACATCATACCTTCCATCTCGGCAAAGCTCATAACACCTGTTACAACATTGCTTCTGATCATGAACGGAGGAATATAATACTTGAAGCCCTTGCCGATCATGAAATCTCTTGCATATGCAAGAATAGAAGAATGAAGTCTTGCGATATCGCCGCAAAGATAATAGAAACCGTTGCCGCTTGTCTTTCGTGCGGAGTCAATGTCGATACCGCCCAGCTTTTCCATAATATCAACGTGATAAGGTACAGGGAAATCCGGAACGAAGGGTTCACCGAATCGCTCTACCTCTACGTTCTCGCTGTCATCCTTACCGATCGGCACGCTGTCGTCGATAAAGTTTGGAATAACCATCATGATCTCCTTGATCTTGCCTTCAAGCTCAGTTTCGAGAGCTTCCTTCTCAGCAAGCTGTGTGCCCAGATCTGCAATCTCTGCCTTTACCTTTTCTGCCTCATCCTTCTTGCCCTGTGCCATCAGTCCGCCGATCTGCTTGCTGACTGTCTTTCTCTGGTTTCTAAGACCATCACAGGCAACCTTTGTTTCTCTGTACTGCTTGTCAAGCTCTACTACCTTATCAACAAGCTCCAGCTTATCGTCCTGAAACTTCTTCTTGATATTTTCCTTGACTGCCTCAGGGTTTGTTCTGATCCACTTAATATCTATCATGTTTTTTACATCCTTTCAAATATGTATAAAATATTACCAAGTTAAACGCTTTGCAAGTTCATTCAAATCATCCTGATCATAGAAATCAAGAGCAAGAGTACCTTTATTACCGCTGAATTTTACAGTAACACGACGTTTCAGCATTTCGGAAAGACTCAGCTCCACTTCCTTGAGGTAATTCTGCGTGTGATTGTCCATCTCAAATGGCTCAGGCTTTACCTCAAGCTCATCAGCTGCGATCCTTTCAACTGCTCTTACGGTAAGCATACCTCTTGCGGCTTTAGCAGCTGTACTAAGACGCAGCTTGTTATCTGTTATAGACAGGAGAGCTTTTGCATGACCTGTAGAAATAAGACCTTTTTCGAGATAATCCTGAATCTCTGGATCAAGATTCAGCAGTCGCAGGGCATTTGCCACTGCGCTTCTTGATCTGCCGACAGTTTTGGAAACCTCATCCTGAGTCATACCAAACTGCTCCATCAGGTCTCTATAGCCCGTTGCTTCTTCAATTGGATTGAGATTCTCTCGCTGGAGATTTTCGATAAGGGCTATCTGCATAGTTTCAAGATCAGAAAGCTCCTTAATTATAACGGGAATCTCATCAAGTGCCAGCATCCTTGCTGCTCTCCAACGGCGTTCGCCGGCTACTATCTGGTAGCCTCCGTCATATGGTCTTACAAGAATAGGCTGTAGAATACCGTACTGCTGAATCGAATCTGCCAGTGCTGCTATTGACTCCTCGCTGAAGTTCTTTCTTGGCTGACTCCTGTTAGGTTCAACCTCTGTAAGACGAACTGTCTTCTTAACGTGCACATCTGCGGCGTTATCATCAAAAAGAAAGTCAAGTCCGCTGCCAAGTCCACCTTTTCCCATTTTGCACCTCCTGTTTAGTTGTCCTCTGTTTCTTTTGCTTCATTTGCTTCGATATCTGTTATTTCACTGCTGTCTGTGCTTTCTGCATTATCAGCAGCTGTTTCTGTTTCAATTTCCGCAGCCGGAGGCAGTTCTTTTACCTCGTCTATATTATCCGATGAGATATTCTCATCCTGCTGATTCATCTCGTCGCTGCTGATCGATCCCTTAGCCTTTTCCTTATCCTTTTTCTTCTTACCAAAGAACAGGTGCTTCTTTTTCTTTTCAGGCTCAGGCTTTGGTTCATTCAGAAGCTCATAGCCCAGATCCTCATAGGCTTCGGATCCTTTAGAGCCTTTATCGTAATACAGGACGGGTTTACCGTGGCTTGGGGCTTCAGATATTCTGACGTTTCGAGGAATCTTTGTTTTAAACACCTTACCGGGAAAGTACTTTTCCACCTCAGCCTCTACCTGACGTGAAACATTAAGTCGCTGGTCGAACATTACAAACAATATACCGGCTATTTTCAGAGATGGATTAAAGCTGCTTCTCACGATTTTGAGTGTATTTGTAAGCTGCGATAAGCCTTCCAGTGCATAAAACTCTGCAAGCATCGGGATTATCATTTCATCTGCTGCGGTTAATCCGTTCAGAGTCAGAAGCCCCAGAGCCGGAGGACAGTCTATTAGTACTATATCATAGTCATCCTTACAGGTCAAAAGCTGCATTTTGAGTCTATTGGTACGGTTTTCAGCTACACTCAGCTCTATTTCACAACCTGCAAGGTCGTCAGTTGCTGGAAGAACTGAAACCCCTTCAAACTGAGTCTTTATTATAGCGTCATCTATTTTTACCTTTCCCACTAAAACATCATATGATGATTTCTTTAAGGCTCTTTTCTTTATACCAAAACCGGTAGTTGTATTGCCCTGAGGGTCGATATCTACGCAGAGCACACGCTTTCCGTGCGCACCAAGCCAAGCTCCAAGGTTAACGACTGTTGTTGTTTTTCCAACGCCGCCTTTTTGATTTCCTACTGCATATATCATTGAATATCGCCCCTTTCATTTATTATATTATAGCATGATTCTGCACATTTGTAAAGCACTTTTCAAGTTCGCTGATCAATTTTTTCCCGATGTTCCACGTGGAACATTTCTATCGCTTACTCATTTTGCTTTTTGTTCCACGTGGAACAATTGAAATTCGATCTGAGCTTGCTTTCTGTGAAACATCTGCTTTCTGCTCAAATGTTCCACGTGGAACATTAAAAACACTGCATACCGTAAGCTTTGCAGACGATATGCAGTGTTTCTGTTATAAAGTAATTACTGTATGCACCTCAGGAATCTCCCATAACTCTTATGCGAAACTCAATACATTCAGCACTCTGAAACCGCTCTATATCAACGTGCATACCAGCAGTCTCAAGAGAATCAGCCGCACGCTTAATTGAACTTGCAAATGTGCGGACATTCTGCACAGATCTTGTCCGGCGGCGATATGGCTCACGCTTTCGTGTACAGCCTATCAGCTTCTCTACTGCAAGCTCAGTTTTCTCTACATTAAGGCTGTTTTTGACGATCTGATTCAATATAAGCATCCTCTCCTGAGGTGCACCCAATCGCAGAAGTGCCCTTGCATGACGTTCAGTAAGATGATTGTCAGTGATTATTTGCCTCTCCTCCTCCGTTAAACGAAGAAGTCTGAGCTTATTTGCAACTGTGCTCTGCGCCTTGCCAAGATGCGCAGCTGCATCCTCCTGTGTCATGCCATAGTTAGATATAAGACGTTCAATAGATTCTGCCTCCTGAAAAAAGCTGGCTGTTAATCTGTCAGATGATGCAATGGACGAACTTTCACCATCAAATTCTGATACTATACACGGAACAACTGAGGTTCCAGCAAGCTTCGCTGCATAATACAGATCAAAACCTCTGAGCAGCTGATAGCCCTTTTCAGTTCTGCATACCTGTAAAGGCTGGGTTATCCCTCGCACAGTTGCTTCAGACGCCAGTTTCTTCAGCCGTCTGGCATCAAGCTTCATAGGCATACGTCCATCAGTCGTATATATTTCACGCAGCGGCAATTCTGTCACCGGATGCGTTCTGCTGTCGTTTCTGAAAGTTGCAATTCCTGCCATAATGTTCTCTCCTTTGATGCAGTTCTGTATTTCTATACAAATATTATAGCACAAAAGTGAGATACGGAAAATAATTAAATATCGCAGAATCCAGCCATATATGTAGTATTACTGCATTTTCCGGCAGGTTTACAGAGGCATCTGCTGTATGCGCTTGCTTTTTCTTGGATAATTTGTCGGAGTCTGCGAAATCTTACGTATTACAATAAGACGCCTCTCCTCACCGCAGATATTATAGCTTATCTCCCTCTCCAATATACCACCCAGAGTCTTTATAGCATTTTCAGCGTCAGATGCTGCCTCATTAGGGCCTTTAAGCGCAACAAATGCTCCGCCTTTCTTTACAAAAGGCATACAATACTCACACAAAACTGGTAACGCTGCCACAGCTCTTGCAACTGCAACATCATACTGCTCACGAAGCTCGGGGTCATGACCAGCATCCTCTGCACGTCCATGTATGCACTGCCAATCATCAAGCCCTGTCTTTTCAGCCAACTGCTCAAGAAAAACCAGCCTTTTCATAAGACTGTCAAGCATTGTTATTCTGAGATCACTTCTGTATATTGCCATAGGAACACTGGGAAATCCTGCGCCTGTTCCTACGTCAATAAGTGACGCATCTTGAGAAATCTCTACAAGTGTGAGGGGATAAATGCTGTCAAGAAAATGCTTTCTCCATATTTCATAAGGCTCTGTTATTGCTGTTAGATTTACCTTTTCATTATACTCGATCAGGAAATCACAGTATACCGAAAGTGCATGAATCTGCTTGTCAGATAATGGGGTGTTGTATTCAACAAATAGCTCTTTAATTGTTGAAAAATCAGTCATCATACTCAATTTCCTCCTTTCAGAGACAGCTGCCATACTACCAGAACTGATATATCCGCAGGAGATACTCCTGATATTCTGCTTGCCTGACCAATATTTGCAGGCTGATGTACATTCAGTTTCTCAGCAGCTTCAAGTCTCAGACCACGTATCTGCGAATAATCAGTATCTTCAGGCAGCAGTCTTTCTTCAAGCTTGCGCATTCTCTCGATCTGAGCGAGCTGCTTTTCAATATATCCCTCGTACTTTATCTGGATTTCAACTTGTTCCCCTATCACTGTTGAAAGAACAGGCCGGTCATCATCAAAATCCTTCAGTAAAGCATAATTAAGCTGAGGACGTCGTATAAGATCTGCAAGCTTACAGCCAGTTGTAAGAGCAGCAGTACCGTTCTTTACAAGAAAACCATTAAGCTTATCAGTTGGAGACATATTCTTTTTCTCAACACGCTTGCGCTCATTAGCAACAGCTTCATACTTTTCAAGCATTGCCTTATATCTGCACTCCGGCAGCAGACCTATCCTGAATCCAACGGGCATAAGTCTCTGGTCAGCATTATCCTGACGAAGAATAAGTCTGTATTCACTTCGTGAGGTCATCATACGATATGGGTCCTCGCAACCCTTTGTTACAAGGTCATCAATAAGAGTTCCTATGTAGGAGCTTGCACGGTCAAGAATCATAGGCTCTCTACCCTGAAGCTTCAGCGCAGCATTTATGCCTGCAACAATTCCCTGAGCTGCAGCCTCCTCATAACCAGAGCTGCCGTTAAACTGACCAGCGCCATAAAGACCGCCTATAATCTTTGTTTCAAGAGTAGCTCTGAGTGATGTAGGATCCACACAATCATACTCAATAGCATACGCTGGGCGCATTATCTCAACATTCTCAAGGCCCTTAATAGTCCTCAGAAAATCCTGCTGAACGTCCTCAGGCAGTGATGTAGACATTCCCTGCAAGTAAAACTCATCTGTATCAAGTCCCATTGGCTCAATAAAAAGCTGGTGGCGCTCTTTTTCAGCGAATCTGTCGATTTTAGTCTCAATAGATGGGCAGTATCTTGGACCAATACCCTCGATCTGACCAGTGAACATCGGCGAACGGTGGAAATTATCTCTGATAATCTGATGAGTACGTTCATTGGTATAAGAAATATAGCATGAAACCTGATTTTCAAGTCCCTCAACAGGTGTTTCAAAGGAAAACGGTACAATATCCTCATCACCGAACTGTTCCTCAATAGAATCGAAGTCAATACTGCGCCTATGAACACGGCAAGGTGTACCGGTCTTGAACCTTCTTAGAGGCAGACCTAATCTTTCCAGAGCAGCACCCAATTCTTTGCTTGGCAAAGCGCTGTCGGGACCGCTTTCAAATGAAACCGTGCCTATATGGATCCTGCCGTTAAGATAAGTGCCAGTAGCAATGATCGCAGCCTTCACATCATACTGAGCTCCAAGGCTCGTAACAACGCCGGTGACCTGATTATTCTGAACGATAATATCGGCAATTTCCGCTTGTTTAACATAGAGGTTCTCAGTCTCCTCGCACACTTTTTTCATATATGCATGATATTTCACTCTATCCGCCTGAACACGGAGACTATAAACAGCAGGTCCCTTACCTTTATTAAGCATACGACTCTGAATGAAGCAGGCATCAGCAGCCTTACCCATTTCGCCGCCGAGAGCGTCAATTTCTCTAACGAGATGGCCTTTAGCAGTACCGCCGATGGAGGGGTTACAGGGCATATTAGCGATCTGATCGAGAGAAATGGTAAAGAGAGCAGTCTTACAGCCCATTCTTGCGGCAGCGAGAGCTGCTTCAACACCTGCGTGGCCTGCACCGATAACAGCCACATCGAAAGCACCCATATGGTACATTAAATCAACTCCTGAAGTAGAAATTTGTTCCACGTGGAACATAAGCAGAATCAAAACCAATTGTTCCACGTGGAACAATTCCGCTAACAATAGAAATGCTCCACCTGAAGCATCTGAACATACAGAACAGATGTTCCACGTGGAACACTTATATCATCAGACATAAGTGTAATAAGAAAAAAGTTATCGCCTCAAAGTAAGGAGGCATATCTCCGGAGGATTAAATAAACGTATCTTTCCAAGACCAGCGGAAACATAAAGCTGCGAATTTCCCATGTTATAAAGGCCTTTTGTATAACGAGGAAAGAATTTACGTTCTGGAGATAAGAGTCCACCGATGAAAGGCAGACGTACAGCACCGCCGTGCACATGACCCGAGAGAACAAGTTCAGCGCCCCATGAAACGTAAGCGTCTAAGATCAAAGGATTATGCGCCAACAAAATAGTGCACCTCTCATGGACACCAATAGTATCATTAAGCTCTGAAGCAGAATAAGGATTAAGGGAGCTGTAGGAAAAATTCTCACCATGATAAATCGAAATATCAAGAGAAGCACCAGCAATAGCCAAATCAGAGCCACCTCGTGAAACTACATCGACCTCGTCCAGAAGCACCCTTACCCCAGCCTTCCTGAGCATATCAAGGTATTCGCACTGCACAGACTGCGGCATATCAAGCTCATGATTACCCATAGAAAAATACACAGGTGCTATCATCGCAAGCTCAGCGCAAAACACCGATACAGACGAAAAATCCCTCTCATCACGTGACACCAGATCGCCCGTAATAACAATAATATCCGGCTGAAGTGCAGCAGCTTTATCAGTAATTTTTCGCTGATTTTCGCCAAATTCACGATGATGCAAATCGGATATATGCAGAATCTTCATCCCATCAAATTTCTCTGGAAGCTCCGGAATATGAATCGCCTGCCGCCTTAGAGCAATAACCATATGCTCAATAATCATATAGATAATAAATAGAACCAGCAGCAGAATAATGCACAAAAACCACTTCATAAACTATCATCCTCCTGAACGATGCCTTCATCACTGAACACCGGCTGAATGTAACCCTGTTTTTGCTTTCGGTCATCTTCTGTAAGCTCAGCACTCTTTTTAAGATATCTTTGTTCATCATGAATACGCAGAAGTGGTACATCAATAGCGGAGAAAATAAGCAGATAAACACCGGAAATGACAATTCTGCCGGAATAAAGACCTATTCTCTCAATAAAGCTTCCGGTAAACTGTCCGTGTCTCGCATACAAACCGAGCTCTGGATTATTGATAAATACGAAAACAGAAACAAAAATAGCAGCAAAAAGCGGAATGATTACAGTCCCAAGGAACACCTGTCTTCTGGAAACACTGAACGACTCCTCACAATCTGACTGAAACAAATGATAAACGAGACAAATAACAAGAGGCGTAACAGCAGCGAACCACAGCGAGAAGGCAATAAACTCATAAGCCACCCAGTGAAGCACGTGCACAAGAATACTGACAACAGCCATAGCAAGCCAAGCCGTCCATTTCAGAGAATAAATCTTCATAGCAAACCGCCTTTCAGTATACTACACAACAAAAACGGGCTTCCGGCAGTCAGCACTGCCGGTACACCCGAATCAAATCACTCTGTCTCAGACACTTCAGTATCGCCAGAATCCTCAACATCCGCCGTATCCGCCGAATCATCATGCTCAGCACTCGTGAAAGCAACAACAGTGCTATCGCCGGTCACTCTCATAGTACGAACGCCCTTAGCAGTTCTGCCCATCACACGTATATCCTCACAGCGAACACGAATAATAACGCCGTCGCTTGAAATCAGAATAATATCTTCTGAAGGCTCAACCATGCGTATACCGCAAACGTCACCACGTTCAGAGTCAGTCTTATAGTTAGTCAGACCAAATCCGCCACGGTTCTGAAGTCGATAATCAGAAGCCGCACTTCTCTTGCCGAAGCCCTTTGAAGTAATGGTCAAAAGATCAGCATTTTCACGTTCACGCTCAATAGCGACTACCTCATCGCCGTCACGGAGAGCAATAGCTCTTACACCATGGGCACTTCTGCTCATAGGTCTTACATTATTTTCGGAGGTACGCAGTATCATGCCATTTCTGGTTGCAATGAAAATATTATCCTCGCCCTCAGTCAGCAGCGCACCTGCGATCTCATCGCCCTCATCAAGACCAATAGCAATAAGTCCGTTCTTACGTACATTCTTATACGCAGAAAGCTCAGTACGCTTGATTTTACCCTTTTTGGTAACGATATTCACATATCTTCCCTCTTCAAAGTCGGAGGTATGCAGCATAGCCGCAACGTGCTCATCCTCAGCCATAGTAATAAGATTAACGATATTAAGACCCTTTGAAGTCTTACCGCCCTCAGGTATCTCATAGCACTTCAGCTTGTATGCAATACCCTTATTTGAGATAAACATAATATGGTCATGAGAGGAGCTTATAAACATCTCGCTTACAAAGTCCTCCTCACGCTGCTTCATACCGGTAACACCTCTGCCGCCTCTGCGCTGAAGCTTGTAAGCCTCTACAGGCTGACGCTTCATATAGCCGCTGTTTGTGTAGGTAACAACACATTCGGTAACAGGAATCAGATCCTCTATCTCAACCTCACCGCATACGTTTTCGATCATAGTACGTCTTGGGTCAGAGAACTTACGAGCGATCTCACGGAGGTCAGTGCGAATAATAGCCTTTACAAGATTCTCGTCGCCGAGAATCGCAATATATTCAGCGATCTTCTTGGTAAGCTCATAAAGCTCGTCAGTAACCTTCTTAAGCTCCATACCAGTGAGCTGACCGAGACGCATCTGAACGATAGCGTCAGCCTGTTCTTCGGAAAGTCCTACCTGCGCTTCCAGCTGATAATTGGTCATATCATACTCAGCACGGTCAAGCAGCTCAGACATATCAGTATCCTTGAAACGCTCAATAAGTCTCTGCTTGCCCTCTGGGATGGTCTTGCTTGTACGAAGGATACTTATAACCTCATCAATATAGTCAATAGCAACAACAAAGCCCTGAAGGATATGAGCTCTCTTCTTAGCCTTTGCAAGGTCGTATTTTGTACGATTAGTGATTACCTCGATCTGGAAATCAAGGTAATGCTCCAGCATCTGCTTAATGGAAAGGATCTTAGGCTCGCCGTTCACCAGAGCCAGCATGATAACGCCGACCGTATCCTGAAGCTGAGTATAGGAATAAAGCTTATTGAGAACTATCTCCGCATTAGCGTCCTTTTTCAGCTCAATTACGATACGCATACCCTCACGGCTTGACTCATCCTGAATGTGAGCGATACCCTCAACACGTTTTTCCTTAGCAAGCTGAGCAATGCTCTCCACCAGTCTCGCCTTGTTTACCATATAGGGAATTTCGGTTACGATAATAGCGTCTCTGCCACGAACCTTTTCAAACTCAACCTTACTTCTGAGAGTTATCTTACCACGACCTGTATTATAAGCAGCACGAATGCCAGCCTTACCCATAATAATGCCGCCGGTGGGGAAATCCGGACCCTTTATCTTGCCCATAAGGTCTTCAATAGTGCAGTCCGGCTCATCCATAAGAAGCTCCAGACCGTCAACGACTTCGCCCAGATTATGGGGCGGAATATTAGTCGCCATACCAACGGCAATACCCACAGAACCGTTAACAAGGAGATTGGGGTAACGTGACGGGAGAACCTCAGGCTCAAGAAGTCTTTCATCGTAGTTGGGCGTAAAAGGAACAGTCTCCTTCTGAATGTCAGTGAGCATTTCAAGGGAGATCTTTGACATTCTTGCCTCAGTATATCGGTAAGCAGCAGGCGGGTCGCCGTCTACAGAACCGAAGTTACCCTGACCATCGACCAGCATATAGCGGAGGGAGAAGGGCTGTGCCAGACGAACGAGAGCGTCATAAACGGAAGCGTCACCATGAGGGTGATAGCTACCCAGCACAGAACCGACAGTATCCGCACACTTATGGTACGCCTTATCCGGAGTCAGGTTCTTTTCATACATTGTATAGAGAATACGTCTGTGAACAGGCTTCAGACCGTCACGGACATCCGGCAGAGCACGGGAAACGATAACAGACATAGCGTACTGCAGGAAGGACTGCTGCACCTCCGTACTTATCTCCACGGGCACTATCTTTCCGTCTCTGTTTTCGAGAATAATTTCGTTATTTTCACTCATGTAAATTCACCTTTATATTTTACAGCGGAAACGCTTGCCCAGATTTTTCTCAAAGGCATCACGTATTATCTCCGCCTGATTGTCATACAGTGCAGATTTCGGCAGAACATAGAAAACCTGTCTGCCCTTACAGATAAGGAAGAACTCATACTTTTCCACCACACGAAGCTCCTTGGTATAGTAAAGCTCAGTCGGGGGTACAGACGAGATTTCCTCCTCCGGCAGATCCTGAATATGTTCAGTAGGGAGTGTTCTGAAAATCAGCTTATTTTCAGTAAGGGTAAAGGTATACTCATCGCCCTCCAGCTCTCTTACAACATCCATAACGTTTCTGCGCATTTTTTTCGGGTTATACCATAGTACGAATATAAAAGCAATGCAAACGAAGCAGAGCAGATATGCAATGGTATTGGAAGGATTCTTACCGGCATGATAGCCGAAATCCACAGCCAGAAAAAGGAGTATGAGCTGCATAATATAATTTTTAGGATACACGAACATTTTCTGATATATCCTATAAGCCTCGCTGTAGGTATAAGCAGATATCTGATAGGGCGAGGTTTCGGGAATGAGGATATTTTCGCCGTCCATTGTATCATCTCCAATCAATAAAAGTTATTTTGCGCCGCTTTTTGCACAAAAAAGGCGGTCGAGGGTCTGGGACGAGAAGTCCCAGATGATTGCGAAGCAATCATGTACCTGAAATTACATATCCTCTGAACTAAGATAATAAGCCAAATTCCGCACTATATAATACTTACATTACAAAGCAAGTAAATCTATGAAAGTCTGCCCGCAATATACAGCGACACAAATATGCGGAATCTGGGGCATAGCAGGAGCGAGGGCGTCAGCCCGACATTCCCGCGGACCTCACGAGTCTGCCTAAAACAGAACGATTCAAAGTCCCATCAAATATCCAGATCCTTAACATACTTAGCATTAGTCTCAATAAACTCACGTCTTGGCGCAACCTTATCGCCCATGAGAACAGAGAACACCTCATCCGCACGTTCAGCGTCCTCCAGCTCAACACGTATCATAGAGCGTGTCTCCGGATTCATAGTAGTATCCCACAGCTGCTGGGAGCTCATTTCACCAAGACCCTTGTAACGCTGAACCTCGATCTTTGAGTTGCTCTTGTCAGCCGCAGTAAGCTCCTCAATGAACTTGTCTCTCTCAGCCTCGTCAAAAGCATATCTGAACTTCTTGCCCTTTGAAACCTTAAACAGCGGCGGCTGAGCAAGATAAATGTTACCGTTTGTGATAAGAGGTCTCATAAAGCGGAAGAAGAACGTCAGCAGCAGTGTACGGATATGAGAACCGTCAACGTCCGCATCCGCCATGATGATGACCTTACCGTAACGGAGCTTGGTAATATCGAAATCCTCTCCGATAGATGTACCCAGCGCAGTAACAACAGGCATCAGCTTTTCATTGCCATAAACCTTGTCGATTCTTGCCTTTTCTACATTGAGCATTTTACCCCAGAGAGGCAGGATAGCCTGATAACGTCTGTCTCTGCCCTCCTTGGCAGAGCCGCCCGCAGAGTCACCCTCTACGATGTACAGCTCAGTGCCGTCAACGCCCTTTTCGGAGCAATCCGCCAGCTTACCCGGCAGGCTTGCACTTTCCATAGCAGATTTTCTTCTTGTAAGGTCACGAGCCTTCTTGGCAGCCTCTCTCGCCTTCTGTGCGGAAAGGCTCTTTTCAAATATATTACGAGCCGCCTCAGGATTCTCGTCAAGGAAATCCATCAGCTTCTCTGTTACAAGCTTTTCGATAAAGGGCTTTACGCTTGGATTACCCAGTCTGCCCTTGGTCTGACCCTCAAACTCACACTCAGTAAGCTTTACAGAAATAATCGCAGTCAGACCCTCACGAACGTCATCGCCCAGGAGCTTTACGCCGTCCTTGAGAAGATTCATCTTCTTACCGTACTCATTGATGACCTTGGTAAGAGCATTCTTGAAGCCCACCTCGTGAGAACCGCCGTCACCGGTGTGGATGTTATTTGCAAATGACAGCACCAGCTCATTGTAGCTGTCATTGTACTGCATAGCTATCTCACCGAAGGAATCTCCGTCCATGCCTGAGAAGTAGATAACATCCTGAGACAAAGGCTCAACGCCTCTCACCTTATGAAGATGCTCAACAAAGTGACGTATACCGCCCTCATAGTAAAGCTCCTCAGTGGTAATGGAAGAGGGATTTCTCTTATCTGAGAAAATTATCTTTATTCCAGCATTAAGGAACGCCTGTTCACGGAGTCTCTTCAGCAGGACTTCGTAGTCATATATAGTGCTCTCGAAGATCTCCGGATCAGCCTTAAACATAACGGAAGTACCATTTTCAGTGGTATCACCGATTATCTTCAGCTCCTCGGAGTAGCTGCCTCTTTCGAATCTCTGGAAGTGGACGTTCGTGCCGTCCTTTACAGTAAGCTCCAGCCATTCTGACAGAGCATTAACAACAGACGCACCAACGCCGTGAAGACCGCCGGAAACCTTATAACCGCCGCCGCCGAACTTACCTCCGGCATGGAGAACGGTATAAACAACAGTTGCCGCAGAAATCCCCTCAGTAGGATGGATACCTACAGGGATACCACGTCCGTTATCGGAAACACGTATAACGTCATCAGGCAGTATCTCCACATTTATCTCTGTACAGAATCCTGCAAGGGCTTCATCAATAGAGTTGTCTACTATTTCATAGACAAGGTGATGCAGACCTTTTGGACCTGTAGAGCCGATATACATACCCGGTCTTTTCCGGACAGCTTCAAGTCCCTCGAGAACCTGTATCTGATTTTCGTCATAGCTCTCAGCATGAAGCTTCTGTTCTTCTATCATTTTTTTATCCTCCTTTGTGGGATGCAAATTATTATATGAAATGCACCAACCAAGGCTCCCTTTGAGAAAGGGAGCTGGCACGCCGAAGGCGTGACTGAGGGATTGGTTATCAGCGAGTAAGACTAAAAATTATAGTCTGCACGACACCAAGCAAACCCTCCACCACAGCTGCGCTGTGATCCCCCTCCCTTTAACAAGGGAGGCTATTTGGTCTACAATTATATTTCTCCACACACTCAAACAACTTTTCAACCAAGTTTTCAACACCTTGTGGAAAACCGGATTTTCAAGTATTTTTCTATCAAAACGAACTATCGTCAGCCGATCATCCGTCCGCTTTTCAACACAAGCCGTCTGCCATCAAGCTCACTTATCAACACCTCGTCATGACAGGTAGTAATAAAAACCTGCATATCCCTGATAATGGTGTAAACGACCTCCTGACGGCTCCGGTCAAGTTCGCCCATAACGTCATCCAGAAGGACAACGGGCGTTTCTTTTTTGGCACAGCCGTAAAGCTGCGCCTGTGAAAGCTTCAGCGCAAGAGCAAGGCTTTTTTTCTGTCCCTGAGAGCCGAATTCTCTCGCACTTACGCCGTTTATCATAAGCTCCAGATCGTCCCTGTGCACACCGCAGGTAGTAAATCCAAGCTCCGAATCCTGCGCCCTTGCATCGCAGAGCTTCTCAAAATACTGCTCCTCAAGCTCAGAGGCATTTTCCTTTAAAAGCAGCGGTCTTTTTCCGAATATCTGGCTTTTATATGCAAGTGTTATCTCCTCAGCACCGCCTGATATCCTGCCGTAAAGCTCCCGTACACTCTCCTCAAGCCTTGCAGAGTAGGACTGTCTGCGGAGAGCAATATACGTTCCGACTGACGCAAGCTGTCTGTCCCATATGTCAAGTATAGCCTCGGTCTGGGATAAGGGCATACGCTGTTTTAGTACAGCGTTTCTCTGAGAAAGTATCAGCTGATATCTGCGTACCGCCGATACGCCCTTTCTGTGAAGCTGTGAAAAGCAAAGGTCAAGAAAGCTTCTCCGGACGTCCGGACTTCCTGCAATTAGCTCGATATCCTCCGGAGTAAACGCCACACAATGATATATCTCGAAAAGCTCGCTTGTCTGGCGTACAGGTATACCATTGAGCGTAAGCTTCTTCTCACGGCTCTGGGCTGACATCTCACAGACAATATTCTGCTCACGCCGCCCGTCGTGAAATCCTACCTCTATTTTCAGAGGCTCACCCGAAAAGCTCAGGTAATCACGCTCTTTCGTGCCACGGAAGCTCCTGCATCCTGTAAAAAGCCAGAGAGCCTCCAATAGATTTGTCTTTCCCTGAGCATTTTCTCCGGCAATGATATTATAGCCCTTGTCAGGTACGAACTCTATGCCGCAGAGATTCTTGAAGCCGTCAATATTTATCCTTGTAAGCCTCATTATTCAGCAGCAGTTATAACAAGAACTGCTCCGTCAAGCTCTACAGTATCGCCGGGGCGAATTTTCTTGCCCCTCATAGTGCAGACCTCACCGTTTACCTTAACATCACCGGACTGTACAGCTTCCTTGGCATGACCGCCTGTTTCGCATACTCCTGCGAACTTCAGCAGAGCGTCAAGCTTGATAAACTCAGTCCTGATAGCAATTTTTTCTTCCATAGAAGCACCTCTTTAAATACTCCAGTTCTCTTTCAAAAAATGGGGATATCAAATTAAAGTGCGAAGCACACCACACAAGGCTCCCCTTAGTAAGGGGAGCTGTCAGCGAAAGCTGACTGAGGGGATTGAAATGACCCACTTTCGATATAGAACCTTTATTCCTTTATCTGAATAGGCATCAGCAAGAAAATGAAGCTTTCGCCCTGCATGGGAACGATCTTCACTACACGCTTACCGCCTGTCATCTGAATCTTGATCTGGTCGCAGTCCGTAGCTCTTACAGCCTCCAGCATAAATCGGTTATTGAGACCGATCTTTACATCCGGACCGCTTACCTTTACAGGAATAGTATCATTTATCTCACCGATACCAGTTTTGCAGCGTACGTTAAGACTATTTCCGCTGAATGTGCAGCGGATAGGCGCATTGAACTTACTGTTTATAAGCAGGGAGCATCTTTCCAGACAGCGTGTGATATCGCTTACATTCACAAGCACCTCAGTCTCGAAGCTTGCCGGCACGCTGCTCTTATAGTTATGGAACTCGCCCTCAAGAAGTCTTGAGAATACGATATATCCCTCGAACTCAAAGAGAATATGGCTTCTGCTGACGGAGATTATGCACTGCTCCTCAGCATCATCCTTCAGCATATTTGCAACCTCAGTAACAGTACGCTTCGGAACGACGAACTGCATATTCTCACGTGCGTCGGCATTTTCGTTTCTTATAGCAAGTCGGAAGCCGTCAATAGCAACCACACTGAGCTTACCGTCACACACCTCAAAAAGCTCGCCTGTGAGAACGGGCTTCTGCTCATTGAGACAGGTAGCATAGCTTGTCTGATTTATCATAGTTTTAAGCACATTCTGATCGATGTGCATACCTTCATCCATATTCATATCCGGCAGTGCAGGATATTCCTCAGCGGACATAGCTGAGATATGGAACTCGGTAGCCTCACAGAACATACTTACATTAAGGTTATCGTCGATTTCGAAGCGAACCTGCTGACCGGACATACGGCGTACAGATTCGGAGAGGAGACGGGCATTGAGTACAAACTCGCCGGAGTCCTCAGTTTCGACGTCGAGATTTTTCTGAATACCAAATTCAAGGTCATAGCCGGTCAGCTCCAGGTTATCGGGGCTGAGGCGAACCTTGATGCCTTCGAGGGCAGCGATAGTGGAGCGCTGAGCGATGCCTTTGGAGACATGAGCAACAGCGTCATAGAGAGACTGCTTATCGCAGGTAAAAGTCATCATAGAAATTATCCTTTCGAAAAAACAAAAGTTTTTTGGTCCAGTACCCCAAGGGCACTTCCGTTGGGCGCATTTTTCAAAAATGCTGGCGTAGGGTCTGGTTCTCTTTACCGTATGAAGGCTGTTGAATTTAGTCTGCTGCGGTGGAGCAAAGAGGAAACCATAGGGGTAGGGGGGAACGAGAAAAGCCTCTGAAAGCAGATTGTAAATTCAGCATACTACTCCAAAAACCGGCATTTTCCCCCTACCCCTAAGTTTTCCCCTCTGCACTCCCCTTCCTTAACCCCACCCCCTATTGCCGGTTTTTCTGAAGATGGGAGGGATTGAACAGAGGGCGTTTTCCACATTCCACTGTCTGAAAGCGCAGCGCAGCTGCGCAAATAGAAATAAAAAGAAGAAAATAAAATGTAGTAGTAGTAGTAGAGGCGTTGAAAGTGTTGAAACACACCTTTTCCCCAGTATCTTCCGGCGAAAGTTTTCAAAATGAGTAATGTGGATAAATTCCGGAAAGGTTGAAACCTGTTTTTCAATTTGAAAAGTGGAAAGATTGTGGAGTTGAAGTTGAGATAATGTTGAATATTCCGTGGAAAAAAGCACCCGCCGGTTTTTTTGCCGGCAGGAAAAGTGGAAATCATCTGTATTCAAATCTGTTGAATACCGGTATCCGCATAGTCTGTGTCAGCCAGCTTTTACCGGTATTCTCAGAAAATAACTTTCAACCTCAGTTTCAACACGTTGTTGAAAACCGTGTGGAAACCTGTTTGCAACCTGTTGAAACAACCTTAGAAACGGCTCTTGTCACGGATATTCTTGATGATGTCAGTAACAAGCTGCTTCAGGTTTTCATCACGCTTCATGCCAGCTTCAATATTGTTGATGGCATATACAATAGTAGAATGGTCACGTCCGCCGAACTCAGTGCCGATGGACTGAAGGGGCATCTGTGTGATCTCTCTTACAACATAAACCGCAACCTTACGTGCAGTGGATATCTGGCTTGAACGCTTGCTGCTGCGGATCTCGTCAGGTGTTACGCCGTAAACGTCTGCAACCTCAGCGATGATCTTCTCAACAGTAACCGGAATAGGCTGGTCATCGTTGAGAATATCCTTGATAACGCTCTGTGCCATGGAAATAGAGGGCGGTGAGCCAGCCAGTGCCTTCAGCGCCTTCAGCTTCTTTACTGCGCCCTCAAGCTGACGGATGTTGGACTTGAGTCTGTTAGCGATAAATTCAGATACATCATCCGGAATAACAAGGTCAAGCAGCTCTGCCTTGCGGCGGATGATAGCGATTCTTGTCTCAAAGTCAGGAGTAGTGATATCTGTAATAAGACCCCACTCGAATCGGGTGCGGATTCTTTCCTCCAGAGTTTTCAGTTCCTTGGGCGGCTTGTCCGATGTAATAACGATCTGCTTGCCCTCAGCGTGGAGCTTATTGAATGTATGGAAGAACTCCTCCTGCATACGATCCTTGTTGGTGAAGAACTGGATATCGTCGATGAGGAGAACGTCCGCACTTCGGTATTTGTCATGGAAGCTTACCATATTGTTGTCATTGATACCACGGATGAGGTCGTTGCCGAATTCCTCACTGGTCACATATATAATATTGTAGTCAGGATTCTTCTGCTTTACCTCATGAGCGATAGCGTGCATAAGGTGAGTTTTACCGAGTCCTGAAGGACCGTAGATGAACAGGGGGTTATAGTTCTTGCCCGGCTCCTTTGCAACAGCTGTACAGGCAGCGTATGCGAATTCGTTGGAGCGTCCCACGATGAATGTAGAGAAGGTGTACTCATAGTTAGCACCCTCAAGGGATTTTTCCAGATCAGCGTGACGCTGGTCGATATCATCAGCACTTCCTGCGCCCTGATTTCTCTGGGCAGAGGTATTATATTCATCAGCCGGTTCGACTACCTGAATAACCAGATCCACCGGGAAACCGAGGATATTCTCGAAAGCTTCCTTGAGCAGATCCTCATAGTTCTGAAGAACGATATTGCGCTGGAAATCTGACTGCACGGTAAATGCAGCTACAGTGCCCTTGAGACTGAGAGGCTGGAGCGAGCCGATCCAGAGCTTTACAGCCACCTCAGACAATCCGCCCTCTTTAAGGCAGTATTCCTTGACCCGGGCAAATACATCATCAAATGAATTCATAGCTTGATCTCCTTTTTGAAAATAATAATGTCGTAATATAAAGCTTCAGCTGTAGGATTTGGTATTATCCTGCTGAGTTGAGTATAGTAGTTTGAGGCAGAAAAAGCAGCTTCAGCGAATCATGTCCGAGACAGGCTTTTCCTGATGTTACTCTTAATAATAGTATACCATAATTAAAGAGTAATTGCAAGGGGTTTTGATTTATTTTAGTGCATTTTTTGTTGAAAGGTGGAGAAACGTAAATTGTAGTTTATATATGCCGAAGGCACACCACGAAAGCCTCCCCTTAGTAAGGGGAGGTGGCACGCCGAAGGCGTGAGGTCGGGGATTGCGGGTAGAAAAGTAGGCTGAAATTTC
>JAZNOB010000043.1:0-2435 GCA_045580565.1 Ruminococcus sp. | reverse complement strand
ATTGACGGCAAGTTGTGAACATGATATAATCATATTGTAAGGTAAATAATGGAGGTGGTGTCAGCGAAATGAAGCTCATACGTATGTACAAACTAAGACTAAAGGCGGAAATGTGCGATGTACGAAGGAGATGATAGATGTAAAATCTATAGTAAACATAGGCATTTATTCAACAGGTCCAGAAGATTACTCTATTTCATACGGAACACGAATCACGCCTAATCTGTTGAGATTCTATTATAATAACAATTACATTGGATGCACAGTTTGATTATAGAAAGGAATGATTTTTATGAAAAAAATTGAAAAAGTATTTGCTTTGCTTATGAGCACAATTATAGCATCCGGAACAATCGGTACATTTACAGCAGATGCAGTATTTCAATATACAGACAACGCACTCTCTAATCCGGAAGGTTATACAGAATATATCGACACTGAAGGGATATTCGGAAAAAGTATAAGCGAAAACAACGACTATGCGGTTTACTATAAGGAAGTTGAGGATTATAGTCAGACGCAATTCAAATTGTATAGCTTCTATCGGTATAATCACACCGTATTTAATGTTGTTAACGCTAAGATAGACGAATTTGATGCAATTTATGAGAAATACAGCGAAAAGCTTGATATGGACAGCTTTTTACGTGGAACTCCTCCGTCTAATCTTCCCGACAGTGATGTTGAAGCAGTGATCTATGATATGTATGATGAAAACGGACGAAACACAAAAGATCCGAATGCCATGACTGACAAACGCAGGATTATTCAGGAGATGGCAGCTGAAATGTACCAAAACGGATGTATAACCAAAGTGCATTATAATGATGTTGTAGCACAATCACAATTCGGATACAACAATAATACGCTTATTGTCGATCTGAACAACGGCACTACAGGTGAGGATACAGACACATTAACTGAAATTGTAAGCTTTTGTGACAGCGTGACCTCTATAGAATACAGCGAATATTATAAGGCATACGCAATAAGAATGTGTATTACCGAAACAGCTGACGCAATGAGTGCAATTAAGGCTGTCTATCCTGATGCTGATGGAAGCTCAGGAGCAATATATCAGATGAATACTGAAAATGTCTCCAATGGCACCATCAACCTCCTCACCGCCATACAGGAAGAAGAATCCTGCGACACAAACCAGAGCGGTGCGGTAGACCTTGACGACGCAGTGCAGGTTCTGACGCACTATGCAAACACCGCTGCCGGCATCGCTCCTGCCGCTGAGACTGCCAATATGGATGTAAACGGTGACGGAAGCGTGACTCTCGACGATGCGGTAAAGGTGCTCACCGTCTATGCTGAGCTTGCGGCGGGGCTCAGATGACCACCGAACTTATACATTTCTACAAAAACAATCCAAATATTTACTGGGAGTGATTATTATGACAAGAAAAAATAGATATCTTACTTTATCTGTAAGTGCGCTTCTCGCTGTATCAGCTTTTGCAATGCCAGCTGAAGCAGCTATTTCTGAAACTCCGGAAACATCACCCTATATTTTAACAGAAAACGATACATTTGAAACGTTTGAATATTCTTATCTGTTAAATGGACGTTTTGGCAAGCAGACTTTTGATGACGGTATTTGCTACAGGCATAAGGAGAACCCTGATATACTTATTATGCCTACACATTTCTATGCTAATGTCATCAATATCGAATTAGCACCTGGAGTTTCTGATATCTGGAAAGCTGTATATGATAAATACAGTGAAGCTCTCGGATTTGAAAATGTATCAATAAGAATGGGTGATAATAAGGATATTATTAGCGCAAGATCGGATGCATTCACTCCTGAAAACGGTGCCCCTCTGGATGTTGAAAACAAGAAAGCTCTTCTGACTGATATGTGTTCTGAAATTCTGGATGCCGGCTGTGATATCATAACAGCTGATTATGCGGAATACGAAATGATGTTTGATGGCATTATGATCGCAGGAATAAATGTGGCTGATATTGATGCTACAGAAGATGAACTGAATGAGCTTGTTACAAGTGTTTGCGAAGACGCAAGTGTAAGTACCATTCCGGACAGCGACCTGAATTATAATGCATTTGATGGCGGGTATTATCTTGTAAAATGCAGCACCGATGATGATGAAGTTTATAAGGTTTGGGAAGCGATTCTTGCTGAATACCCAGAATGTAAAACAAGTGCGTACGACTGTAATCCTGATGAAAGCAATAGCGCAATGTTAAAAGTTTCAAATTTAACCAACCTCCTCACCGCCATACAGGAAGAAGAATCCAGCGACACAAACCAGAGCGGTGCGGTAGACCTTGACGACGCAGTGCAGGTTCTGACGCACTATGCAAACACTGCTGCCGGCATTGCTCCTGCCGCTGAGACTGCCGATATGGACGTAAACGGTGACGGAAGCGTGACTCTCGATGATGCGGTAAAGGTGCTCACC
>JAZNOB010000042.1:0-2406 GCA_045580565.1 Ruminococcus sp. | reverse complement strand
CCAGCCCGGCGATATCGAAGTTGTTGTTAGTTCGGGTGTAGTTGTGGTAGTAGTTGTTGTTGTTGTAACTTCCTCAGTAGTTGTTGTTTCCTCTGCTTCTTCATCGTTAGATGGAACATGGAGGATTACGTGAGAAAGATCAGTTTCGCCATACCACTTATGGAGTACCATAGAAGAATATTCCTTATCAAGCTCTACAGTCAGAGTAAGATCAACAAGATCCTTATATTCGTAATTCTTCTGAAGTTCCCAGTTACCAAATGCTGCGCAACCATTCATGCCATAAGGCGGAACCTTATCAAATACAAATGATACGGCATAAACTCCAAGGCCCTTATATTCAGAAAGATCATAATTTACACCGATCTCTACATCTTCAAGAACTATCTCATCACCATCAATAGCTACAGGAGCCTTTGTAGTGGTAGTTGTTGTAGTTGTGGTTGTTGTAACAGGAGCAGCTGTAGTTGTAGTTGTAACTACCACTTCCTCCTCAGCTTCTGTGGTTGTAGTTGTAGTTACGGCTGGTGTAGTAGTTGTAGTTGTAACAGGAGGTGTATAGGATTCGCCGCTGATATAAGCACCGAGAGTCTCACCCCAGAGCTGACCCATTGCAGAGTAACCTGTTTCATTTGGATGACAGCCGTCATGGAGTCCAGCCTTAACATCAACAACACTGTTGATATCACAGAATCCTACGTTATAGCCTTCAGCAGCCTTAGCAGCCGCAAGCGCTTCTACGCCATCGTTATATTTATCAACGCATCCGTTTACATATTCATGAAGAGCAGCTGTATCGGATGTGTCAACACCGCATATCCATCCATATGAGCCAAGCCAATCATAGCGTATCTCTGCATCAATGTACGGAACAGATGCAAGGAAAAGAGCATCAGTACTGTCTGAGCTTGCAAGGATCTGGTCCACAAGTCTTTCAAGTCTCTCCAAAGCACTTGCAGCATCTGTAACGCTGTCAACACCGCTTGTCTTTTCAAGACGAGCATCCAACAGGTCGTTAGTACCTATCTGCAGAAGCACAATGTCCGGATCATAATTCTGGATCTGATTGCCATTTGAAAACAATGTTTCGTAGATACCGCTTCTTCCGCCGAACTGCTGAATTGCGTATCCACTGTAGCCGCAGTGTGCCGGATCATATGTAATAGTTGTACCATTCCAGTTGTAGGTCGCTGTATCTGACCAACTGTTCTGCATACCAACCATGTCGTACTCAATATCCTGCTGCTGCAGATGATAGCAAAGATACTTACGATAACCGTTATTGCTGTCATTGTAGCCGTGAGTGATAGAGTCGCCTACACACATGATTTTTACAGCAGAGTCATCACTTGCTGACGCCTGTAAAACAGGAAATGCAGCACTTACCGATGTTACTGCCATGATTGCCGCTGCTGTTGTTGCCATCCATTTCATCTTTTTCATAGATTTTCCTCCCATGCAAATATTATTCCTCCGGACGCTTATCTACAGCATATCCGTTGTATTTAGTATACCATACATCAGCTAAAACATCAATGTATCTTCGGAATATTTTGTATAGAATAACCAGCAATTTTTTGTAAACGCTTTTCGCATAGTAAAGCGATAAATCGAATAATTATGTAAAAGGAGCTGTTACATAAGCAACAGCTCCTTTTCAGAAGATATTAAGAATCAGAATTTTCTTCAGACTCAGCCTTTAACATAGCTCTGTAGTGCCAGAGTGAACCTTCAAGCTCCTTCAGTGAAGGTATTACCTCATCCCACTGAGGATCAAGGCTCGCACCTCTCAGTGCGTAGTATGTGATGATGTCTGATGCATCAGAAAGTTCGATACGTCCATTTTCGGTATTCTTGCCATCAGTGCTTTCGGTATTTACATCTGACAGGAAGAATGCAAGGATCTCGTAAACAGATTCAGGATCACCAGTAAACGAAGTATCAAGCGAAGCACCGACATAAGCATAGTACTGGAGTACAAGTACAACGTCATCAAGCTCAACCAATCCATTCAGATTAGCATCACCCTTAACACCGATGAAGATAAGCGATTCTACGTCAATCTTTTCACCGTTATAATACGGACTTACGTAACTTGAATGAACTCCATAGTAGGTCTCCTCAGCAACGTTATCAAGAGCTTCCTCATTGAAAATGATTTCAGGAGTAAGACCATTGAAATCAACATCGTCAATGATATCAGTTTCAGTCATAGAGCCATCCGAGTAGTACGTCTCAATAACAATATAATCGAACAGCTGGCGTGCATTGAAGTCACGGTCGTCTACCGAGAAGAAGAAGTTCGGTCCAAGCGGTTCAGCCACGATCTGGCTGGATACGGGGAGAACTCCCGGATCAGTTGTAGTTGTAGTCGATGTGGTCGATGATAAGTCGGAGGCCAAGCGG
>JAZNOB010000041.1:0-2946 GCA_045580565.1 Ruminococcus sp. | reverse complement strand
GCGTTGAGAGCAACGGCATGATATGTGCGGCAGACGCTCCCGACGGCAGCGCAAAGGTTATATTCCCCGACCAGTCACTGCCCTGCGGCGCAAAGATCAGATAACAGATATGTTAAAAGCTCCGGCATCTGCCGGAGCTTTCAGTCTGTCGAAAAAATCGGATTTTCCAAATAGGGCTCCCTTGTGAAAGGGAGCTGGCACGCCGAAGGCGTGACTGAGGGATTGTAAAAAGCACGTAAACTCGAAGTTCTTCTGGACTTGCAATCCCTCCACCACAGCTTTGCTGCGGTCCCCCTCCCTTTTACAAGGGAGGCTAAATAGTTTTTTCTACAAGTTAAAAGCTCCGGCATCTGCCGGAGCTTTGTGTTTATATTTCATGAGAATGTCTCTTTGAAATCTTCAGACGATTCATAGCTCTGTTGAGAGCAGCCTGTGTGTGGTAATACTGCATAACGCCCTGCTTTTGCTGCATAAGCTCCTTCGCACGCTCAGCCGCTTCCTCTGCACGCTTAACGTCGATTTCATGGGGAAGCTCAATAGCGTCACCGAGAATGAGAACATAGTCCTTTCGCACCTCCGCAAAGCCTTCGCTTATTGCACAGTACCGCCACTTGCCGTCAACCTTGTACTTTATCTCACCGGGCTTTACAATAGTAACCACTGTAGCATGACCGGGAAGCACGCCCATAAGTCCGTCGTGAGTCGGGTAAATGAGGTGTTCACACTCACCTACGAAAAACGGTCTGTCGGACGCAAGCAGCTCCAGACGGAAGGTTTTTGCCTTAGCCTCTGCCATCTTACTTCGCCTCCGATTTAGCTCGTTCGATTACCTCGTCAATAGTACCTGCCATGAAGAATGCGCTCTCAGGACAGTCGTCCAGCTCGCCGTCAACGATCATTCTGAAGCCTCTTACAGTTTCGGATACAGGCACATACTTACCAGCCTGACCGGTAAAGACCTCTGCTACATGGAAGGGCTGTGACAGGAACTTCTGTACCTTTCTTGCTCTGTATACCGCAAGCTTATCAGCCTCGTCAAGCTCCTCCATACCGAGGATAGCGATGATATCCTGAAGCTCCTTGTATCGCTGGAGCAGCTCCTGAACCTTTCTTGCAACTCTGTAATGCTCCTCGCCCACAACATCGGGTTCGAGGATACGTGAGGTAGATTCAAGAGGATCTACCGCAGGATATATACCCTGTTCAACTATCTTTCTGGAAAGAACTGTTGTAGCGTCCAGATGAGCAAATGTAGTTGCAGGCGCTGGGTCTGTAAGGTCATCCGCTGGAACGTATACCGCCTGAACTGACGTAATAGAGCCGTGTTTGGTGGAGGTGATCCTCTCCTGAAGCTCGCCCAGCTCATTTGCAAGGGTAGGCTGATAACCAACGGCAGAGGGCATACGTCCCAGAAGCGCAGATACCTCTGAGCCTGCCTGAATATATCTGAAAATATTGTCGATAAACAGCAGCACATCCTGACGGCACTCGTCACGGAAGTATTCCGCCATAGTAAGTCCTGTCTGAGCTACACGCATTCTTGAGCCGGGCGGCTCGTTCATCTGACCGAATACAAGTGCGGTCTTGCTGATAACGCCTGAATCCATCATTTCATGCCAAAGGTCGTTGCCTTCACGTGAACGCTCGCCTACGCCGGTGAAGATGGAATATCCGCCGTGCTCTGTTGCCACGTTTCTGATAAGCTCCTGAATGAGAACGGTCTTGCCTACGCCTGCACCGCCGAAAAGACCTATCTTACCGCCCTTTGCGTATGGTGCAAGAAGGTCGATTACCTTGATGCCTGTTTCGAGAATTTCCTGTGCAGGGCTCTGGTCACGGAACGAGGGGGCATCTCTGTGGATACCCCAGCGCATTTCCGTTTCAACAGGCCCTTTATTGTCTATGGTTTCACCCAGAACATTGAACATTCTGCCCAGTGTTGCTGCGCCTACAGGCACCTGAATACATGAGCCTGTATTCATTACCTCCATGCCCTTTCTGAAGCCGTCAGTTGAGGAAAGGCATATACAGCGGACTATTCCGCCGCCAAGGGATGAGGCTACCTCCATTACACAGTCCCTGCCCTCATGGTCTACAACAAGGGCGTCACGTATCATCGGCAGATTTCCCGCCTCAAATTCAACGTCCACTACAGGACCGAGTACCTGTACTATTTTTCCGTTTTTCATGTATCTACCCTCCTTAGGGTTGATGAAAGTGATAATTTATAATTGTCAATAACATATAATGTACCGCACAAGGCTCCCATTAGTAAGGGGCGCTGTCGGCACGAAGTGACGACTGAGGGGATTGTGCCCAGCGAGTAAGACTAAAATCTAAAGCCTACTGTCCTTTCCGCAATCCCCTCCGACTTCGCTTCGCTCAGCCACCTCCCCTTACTAAGGGGAGGCTTTCGGCTCGATTTTTCAAGTTGATATCATACATTGACCAACAACAATTTACTCTCCGTCAGCCTCAGCTTGAAAACCCGTCATGGTATACCGCATAGGTACTGACGACGCCGTTTTTGTCTCCGGAAACAGTGACAGCGCAGATTCTTGCAGGAGTGAAAACGCCCTCTGCACCGGCGTAATCATTGACATCCAGCTTAACATAACCCGGCACTGTAACATACAAGGAACGCCATCCCTTTGACGCAAGTGAAAAGGTCAGTTCCATGGAACGCTGCGGATCGTCGAGGTACTGTCTGTCGAATGCAACCTGCTTATGGCGGACGATGAGCATATTTTCAGCCGTAGGGCTTTCATGATTGTAAACGTCATAATTACCCTCCATATCCTGCATGTGAAGATGACTGAGCATACCTCTTGTGGTTGTGATCCAGCCTGCGGAAAGATAGTCCGCCTTGGTGAACATACGTCCGGAGGTATCCTCATGAGGAGCGAGGTTTATTTCGTTGGCGTATCTTATGTAGGGATAGCTGTC
>JAZNOB010000040.1:0-3879 GCA_045580565.1 Ruminococcus sp. | reverse complement strand
CAAACACGCTAAATTACAGTACTGATTGTTATATCAAACCCACGTTATTTTAATCAAAGTTCACAGTGCTCCTCTTGATAAGAGGGCAGTGCGAAGCCACAGCACTGCGTTGCTTTCAGCGAGCTTTGTCAGCGCTCGTTGTGTGTGTAAGCGAGCTTCCACACACTCGCTGGCACAAACCTTGCGACGACGGTACCTTCAGGTACCCAAAGGAGTCTCCGAAGAAGCCCTGTCACGACGTGGCTGAGGAGTAGAAAAGAAACAGGGGATACTGTCATCCCGACGACTGCAAGGAGGAGAGATCTCTCGTCGCTACGCTCGCTCGAGATGACAAACACGCTAAATTACATTACTAATTGTTATATCAAACCCACGTTATTTTAATCAAAGTTCACAGTGCTCCTCTTATTTGTAACTAAGAGGAGCTCCCTGTAAGGGTGAGGAGATAAAACACAAGCAAGCGATTAGCCCTTCATCGTTAAACATTACACGTTAACCCCACTCCGTGGGCTTGAGCCTGCTCCCGCTCGCTGTGAGAGTAAAATACATTTTACTTTTGCTCGCTTACTCGCAGCCTTAATCGTTTGAATTGCACCCATTAAGGACTCAAAACTATTGTCTCCCTGTGTTAGGGAGACGAGCAACGAAGTTGCGGAGAGGGTCTCGTTAAACGTTAACCTTTTATCGTTAAACATTACGCGCTACACATTAAACGTTAAACCTCTTTCGTTGTTTGTTATTTTCACCCCTTTGAGTCCGTACTTGCATCAAAGGCTATCTTGGCACGTTTTACCCTGTCGAAAACTGTCTGGCGTGGGTAGCCTGTCAGGTTTACAATCTGCGGACCGGTGAGGCCTATCTTCCATAGGTAACATACACGCATCTGCGCCTCGCTTATCTTCTTGAATTTAGCCTGTACCTCGTTTGTAAACTCGGGGTACTCCTTGTCAATGGCACCCAGCAGCTCTTTCCACTCATCATCGTTAAGTTGGTATTCGCCTTTAGCAGCCTTCTTTACCTTCTCTATTATGTCTTTGGCGTTGCCGGCGATTTTATTCATCAAAGTAAGCTTTGTCAGTTCACGGTTCTGTGCTACAAGCATTCTGAAATCATTCTCGGCTGCCTCAAGCTGATTGGAAGTCGGAGGCCAGCGGTCTTAGGAAGACAATTTCATCACACAACTCCTTGGCTCACAGAACGACATGGCTACGATCCGACTTCTTTGCGCATTTGCTTTGCACGCTAAACTACAATTTAATTAAGCCCTCCATTCACCGGAAAGACCTGTCCGGTGACGAAGCTTGCGGCGTCGGAGGCGAGCCAGCATACGGCTGCCGCAACCTCTTCAGGTCTGCCGATACGTCCGAGAGGCGTTTCCTCGGCAAGAGCCAGCATATCCTCATCAGACAGATGAGCGTTCATATCCGTGAGGATAACACCAGGCGATACGCAGTTGACCCGAATACCGGATGGGCCTACTTCTTTAGCAAGCGCCCTTGTAAAACTTATGATAGCACCCTTTGCCGCAGAGTAGTCAACCTCGCAGGATGCACCTGTCTCGCCCCATATTGATGCGATGTTTATGATGCAGCCTTTTTTACGGGCGATCATCTCCGGCAGCAGGAAGCGTGTAGTCTCGGTAGTGCCGAACAGGTTCACCTGATACAGCTCATTCACCCTGTCCTCAGTCATGCACTGGAACAGATCGGTATAGGAAACAGCAGCATTATTCACCAGAACATCAACGTGCCCCAGTACCTCCAGAGCCTGTCTTGCAAGAACAGCCGCACTTCCCTTGCGGCTAAGGTCACATTTCAGCGGTACAGCGCCGCATTCATTCTTTACAGCCATAGCGGCAGCCTCATTCCGGCAGTATCCGGCAGCCACCATATAGCCCTGAGCAGAGAGTGCACGTGTGATGGCGAGACCGATTCCACGTGTACCGCCTGTAACAAATGCTGTTTTAGTCATATACAGCTCCTTTCTATGTGCAAATCCTGAAAAAAGCAGGAATCCCTTGCACTATTGCGGATTTTATGGTATAATAATAGTTCAGAACGAAATATAATTTTTTATGGGAGAAAACGGATATGGATCAGAAAAAAATTGACCGCATAAACGAGCTTGCCAGAGCGTCGAAGGAACGCACACTGACAGCAGAGGAAAAAGCAGAACAGACGGAGCTGAGAAACGAGTTCAGACGTTCAGTTGTGGGAAATCTTGCAGGTCAGCTCAGTAATACTGTCATTGTACGCCCCGACGGCAGCAGGACTCCGGTGAAGAAAAAGGACTAATCCTCCTTTTCAAGTCCGAATCTTTTCGGCAGGAACTCCGATAGCATATGCACACCGTCCGCCAGCAGGATAGGGAAGTCATTCCCGCAGAACTCAGCCAATACCTGAAGGCAGGCGCCGCAGGGGATACAGGGCACGCTCTGAGCCTCGTCGGAATCCCGTCCGCCTACGATCGCAAGGGAGCGGAAATTCGTCTCGCCGGCAGCGATCGCCTGAAATACAGCGTTTCTTTCAGCGCATATTGTAAGGGAAAATGAAGCGTTCTCCACGTTGCAGCCGGTGTAAATCCTGCCGCTGGACGCTCTCAGTGCGGCACCTACATGATAGCCCGAATACGGGGCATAGGAATTTGCTCTTGCTGCCATAGCAGCGTCTGTCAGATTCTGTACCATAGTGTCGATTCCTTTCTAAAATGAAAAACGGGCAGAATATATCTACCCGAATTTCTATAAAGTTTCTTACTTGCCAGTTACCATTGCCAGAGTATCTCTTGCAATGAGCAGCTCTTCGTTAGTAGGAATTACCCATACCTCAACCTTGGAGTCGGGAGTGGATATCTTCTTCAGCTCGCCCTTGAAGTCATTTGCTTCGTTGTCGATCTTGATTCCCAGATAATCCATATCTGCGCAAACCATCTCACGGCAGTTGGGAGCATTTTCGCCGATACCGCCAGTGAAGATAACAGCGTCAAGACCGTTCATAGCAGCAGCATATGCGCCGATGTCCTTCTTGATGTCGTATATCAGCATATCTCTTGCCAGCATTGCTCTCGGCTCGCCTGCCTCAGAAGCAGCGGTGATATCTCTCCAGTCGGAGGACTTGCCGGAAATGCCAAGGAGACCGGACTTCTTATTCATGTAAGTATCCATCTCGCCGGTATCGAAGCCGTGCTTGTTTGCAACGTAGGTTACAGCAGACGGGTCAACATTACCGCAGCGAGTACCCATGAGTACGCCGTCCAGAGGAGTGAAGCCCATTGTTGTATCAACAGACTGACCGTTCTGTACAGCTGTAATGGAGGATCCGTTGCCAAGGTGACAGGATACGATCTTCAGATCCTTGATATCCTTACCCATTACTTCAGCAAGCTTTGCAGTTACGAAGCGGTGGGATGTACCGTGGAAGCCGTACTTTCTTACGCTGTACTGCTCATAGTCCTCATAAGGGAAGCCGTACATATAAGCCTTCTGGGGGATGGTCTGGTGGAAAGCTGTGTCGAATACTACTACCTGAGGAACATTCGGCATAACAGCGGTACAAGCCCACAGAGCCAGAGCGTGACCGTGGTTGTGAACAGGAGCAAGCTCCTTCAGCTCTTCGATCTTATCAATAACCTCAGGTGTTACCATAGTGGTCTTTGTGAAGACCTCTGCACCCTGCACGATTCTGTGACCTACAGCAGAGATCTCGTCCATAGACTTGATAACTGCAGCATCACCTGTTGTGAGAACTTCTACAAGCTTTTCAAAAGCTTCTGTGTGTGTTGGGAATGCACAGTCCTGGTCAAGAGTTCTTCCATCTGAAGTCTTGTGTGAGATGTGACCATCAATACCGATTCTGTCACAGTTACCCAAGTCGGATCGTA
>JAZNOB010000039.1:0-30242 GCA_045580565.1 Ruminococcus sp. | reverse complement strand
ACATTCTCTCCGGTCAGCAGGAGATCTACGGCGGCGGTAATGACGGCAACATGGAGCTTGAATTTGAATGGCTCCAGGAAAAGACCGGCAAGCAGCCTGCTATCAGAGGCTTCGACTTTATGAACTACAATCCTCTCTACGGCTGGGAGGACGGCACTACGGAAAGAGCTATCGACTGGTGCAATAACAAGAACGGTATCGTAACTGCTGCATGGCATATTAACGTACCGATCGACTTTGAGAACTACACTCTGGGTGATGCTGTTGACTGGAAGGAATGCTCCTACAAGAACTATCAGGCATCAAACAGCACTTTTAACACAGCAAATGTACTCGTTGAAGGTACAAAGGAATATGACTACTTCCAGCTTGCTATGGAGGATCTTGCCGAGCAGCTGCTTATCCTGCAGGAGAACAATGTTCCGGTAATCTTCCGTCCTCTCCACGAGGCACAGGGTAATGAAGGCAACTACGGCGATGGTACAGCATGGTTCTGGTGGGGCGACAGAGGCGCAGAGGTTTACAAAGAACTGTGGAAGCTTCTGTATACAACTCTGACTGAGGAGTATGGTCTTCATAACCTTATCTGGGAATTTAACAGCTACAACTACGCCAACTCTCCTACATGGTATCCTGGCGACGAATATGTTGATATCGTGGCATATGACAAGTATAATGTAGAATATAACCGTGATGATGGTCTGACAAGCGGTCCGAATGTATCTGCTATTTCTGCAATCTTCAACTACCTTGTTGATCTGACTGACGGCAAGAAGATGGTTGCAATGTCTGAGAATGACACTGTTCCTACAGTTGAAAACATGGTAATTGAGGGTGCAGGCTGGCTCTACTTCTGCCCGTGGTATGGTGATCATCTGATGAGTGAACGTTATCAGGATCCCGCAACTCTCAGCGAAACATATAACAGCGAATACTGCATCACTCTGGATGAGCTTCCTGCTGACTGGAAGACTGCTTATGCTGACGGCAGCTCTGATATCACAACCACAACAACTACTACAGTTACAGATGATACCGATGTAACTACAACTACCACAACAACTGAAACCGATTCTTCAGATGATACTACAACAACAACTACTACAACAGAGTCTTCTGACGATACAACAACTACAACAACTACTGTTATCACAACCGTCAGTAGTGACGATAGCAGCAGTACTGATACTTCCGATAGCGGCACTACTACTACTACAACGACGGAAAAGAAAGAACCGGTAGACGCTGTATACGGCGATGTAAACCTTGATGATATCGTATCTATGATAGATCTTGTATCACTTAACAAGTATCTTGCTAAGATCGTTACTCTCAATGAGCAGCAGCTTGCAAATTCTAACTGCTGTAATGATGGTACAATAAACGGAAGCGACGCATCAGTTCTTCTTCAGTTCATGGTACTGAAGATCGATGAACTGCCTGTTGTTCCTACAGCAGAATAAGCGTTACTGCAAAAATAAAGAGCAGGGCGAAAGCTCTGCTCTTTCTGTATCTATACAGTTGACTCTGACGCTAATACGTGGAAAAGCTGGCATAGAAAACTACGCCAGCCTTGACCAATGAGGAAAATGAGGAAAAAGAATACGCAACAAAAAACGTTCACCTAAAAAATTAAATGTAACGCTTTACATCGCTTACAATATATAGTATAATAGATTTATACGGATTTGTCGAGTGATATTATTGCTTAAAAACAGTAGGATATTGCTCTTGAGAATATGGAGGATTATTATGATATCTAACAGCCAGCAAAGCTCAAGGAGACTGCTCAATACGCCGTCTCAACTTGCAAGAAGCAGCCTTTTCTATCTGCAGGAAATCGGCGTGCTTACCTGTGACGCAGACTTTTGCAGCCAGCGTGAGGCTCTTGATTCATTTCTTATACTTCTTGTACCGAGAGGACACGGATCGCTTAGCTACAGAGGCAGTGTGTATAACCTGAAGCCCGGATGTATTGCATGGATCAACTGCAGTCACGGATATTCCTACAGGAGCAGTGTTGAGAGCCCTCTGGAGCTTGCGTGGATACACTGCAACAGCGTTACAATGAGAGAATTGTGTTTGTTCTACAGACAGAAGCAAGGGTCTAATATTATACACGTCAAGGAACTCCAGCCCTTTATGACAGCATATGAGGAGATCGAAAGTCTCCTGAGCGAGAAGAAAGCAAGTTTTGAATACCATATCTCCCTCCAGCTCCATACGCTTATAAATATGCTTACAATGTTCTCTCAGGAGAAGGATGGTGTTACCAACGCTATCAGCAGTATTTCGGAAAAAGGTGCGCTTATCAAGGAGTATATTGAGAATCATTTTGCTGAGAAAATCACTCTTGACGATCTGAGCCGTGAATTCTGCGTGAGCAAATACTATATGCTCCGTTCTTTCCGTAATCAGTATAGTATGACCATAATACAGTATCTTGCGGCTTGCCGGATACAGCACGCAAAGAAGCTTCTGCGTTTTTCTGATATGCAGATAGAGGCTATCGGGCGTGCCTGCGGTATTGACGACGTCAGCTACTTTAACCGTCTTTTCCGATCCTATGAGGGAATGACTGCCGGTCAGTACAGGAAACAATGGAAATCGTAAATCTACTCTGAACTCATGTATTTGACTGTATTGACTTTTATTTGCCGCTATGGTATAATATCACTGCAAAGCTCTATCATATAGATGAAGAGCATTTGCAAATACAATTTCATATTCAGAAAGGAATGGTAAGCATGAAGAAGAAATTATGTTTCATTCTCGTGTTCACAGCACTGACCACAGCATTAAGCGGATGTAATTCCGCAGATGACAAGACAGGTGGAGAAAATTCCTCACACATTACTGTCGGCATCGCTCAGGATCTGGAGGACAGTCTCAACCCGCACAAGGCGGAGGCTGCTGCTACCAGAGAAATACTTTTCAACGTATTTGAGGGATTATACAAGCCGGACAGCAATGGCGAACTTATCCCTGCTGTTGCAGAAGATTACGAGCTTTCAGAGGATGGTCTTGTCTACACCTTTACACTCAGAGAGGACGTACTTTTCCACAACGGTGAAGCCGTTACAGCAGAGGATGTAATTTCATCTATCGAAAGCTGTGCCGGTGTTGACGGGGATACTCCTCTCATACCGGCATTTTCCAATATTGCGTCAATTGCTGAAACCACGGACGGTGTTATTGAGATAACACTTGCAGAACGTGATCCGGACTTTATGTCCTATATCGCTTCTGTAAAGGCTGCTATAATGCCTGCCGGACAGACAGACGCAGACACAAATCCTATCGGCACAGGCCCTTATAAGTACGTTTCACGTTCCGTTCAGGAGAATATCAAAATGGAAAAGTGGGACAGTTACTGGGGCGAAAAGGCTTATATCGAAAATGTTACCTTCAAGGTATGTGCAGACGCTGATTCACTTGTAATGGCACTGAACGGCGGCTCTGTTGATATGATGGCGCATCTTCCGGTATCTCAGGCACAGCAGCTCAGCGGCGATTTTGAGGTGCTTGAAGGTACAATGAACCTTGTTCAGGCTATGTATCTCAGCCATGACTTTGAGCCTTTCAAGGACGAACGTGTACGTCAGGCTCTCTGCTATGCAGTTGACCGTCAGGCAATACTCGACCTTGTTTCTGATGGCAAGGGTACGCTCCTTGGAAGCAGTATGTTCCCTAACTTCGGTAAGTATTATATGCCGGAGCTTAGCGATACCTATAGCTATGATCCTGAGAGGGCAAAGGAACTTCTGCTTGAAGCCGGTTATGGTGAGGGTGAGCTGAGCTTTACAATTACAGCTCCCAGCAACTACCCTCAGCACGTAGATACAGCAGTTGTTATCGCCGACCAGCTTAAAGCTGTTGGCGTTAATGCGGATATAAAGCAGGTTGAGTGGAATACATGGCTCAGCGAGGTTTATTCTGAAAGACAGTTTGAGGCTACTGTAGTAGGAGTAGACGCATCCAATCTTGCAGCATCAGCTATGCTTTCACGCTTCAATTCTGACGCATCCAATAACTTTATCAGCTATGCAAATGCTGATTATGATGCAGCATATCAGAATGCACAGCTTGAAACAGACGACGCTGCACAGACTGGGTATTACAAGGAATGTCTGACTATTCTTGCTGATGATGCCGCAAATGTATACATTCAGGACCTTGCTGAAATGGTTGCCATCCGGAAGGATTTTGAGGGCTATGAATTTTATCCGCTGTATGTTCAGGATATCGCTAAGATAAAGCCTGCGGAGTAATTAAATAATAACGTGCTTTCAACACTTGAAAGGAGCATACCTACATGAAATACATTCTCAGAAAGCTTGCAGGGATGCTCCTTGCACTTTTCGGAGTATCGCTTATACTTTACCTTGCATTTGACCTTATACCCGGCGATCCAGCTACTGCTCAGCTGGGAACAAATGCGACACCTGAACGTCTGGAGGCTCTCCGTGAGGAGATGGGGCTTAATGACCCTTTTTTTGTCCGGTACGGAAGCTGGCTTAAAGATTTTGTGACTGGTGATTTCGGAACTTCCTATTCCTACAGCATACCTGTCAGGGATATGATCGCAGATAAGCTTCCTATCTCCATTACTATGACATTAATGGCGTTCATGATGGTGTTGATCATATCTATTCCCACAGGGCTTTTCTGTGCACGTCACAAAAACGGTAAGCTTGACACTGCGGTATGCGCTGTAGTGCAGGTAATGATGTCGATACCGCCTTTTTTCTCTGGTATACTTATAACGCTCCTGTTCGGCACTGTTCTTGGCATATTCACAGTGGGCGGATTTGTTTCGTATCAGGAAAGCATCCGGGGATTTGTCGGCTCTCTTTTCTTTCCGGCATTGTCCATAGCCATCCCCAAGGCAGCAATGGCTGTGAAGCTTCTGAGAAGCAGCATGATCACCGAACTGTCACAGGACTACCCAAGAACAGCTTACAGCAGAGGAAACAGTGACTGGCGTGTTCTTATAACCCATGTGCTGAAAAATGCACTGATACCGGTACTTACATTCTTTGGAATGTCCCTTGCAGATATACTCACCGGCAGCATAATTGCCGAACAAGTTTTCGGTATACCTGCTCTTGGAAGGATACTTCTCACATCAATAATGAACCGTGACTATCCTGTCGTACAGGCGATAATAATGCTTCTTGCCTCTGTAGTTATTCTGGTGAACTTCGCAGTTGACGTTATCTACCGCCGGCTTGACCCACGCATTTCATAAAGGAGAACGCAAATGACCGAACTTAACATTGTACTCGCAGAGCCGCAGATACCGCAGAATACCGGAAATATTGCAAGAACCTGTGCTGTTACAGGTGCACGGCTTCATCTTGTAAAGCCTATGGGCTTTACCGTTACCGACAAGCATCTCAAGCGTGCAGGACTTGATTACTGGGATAAGCTCGACATAACTTACTATGAAAGCATGGATGATTTCTTTTCAAAGAATGAGGGCGAATATTTCTTTTTTACAACAAAGGCGAAGCGCCGGCACAGTGACATGGAATATAAGGGCAGAGTTTACCTGATATTCGGACGTGAAGACAAGGGACTTCCTGAGGAGCTGCTTGTGAGATTTGAGGAGCGCTGCTGCCGCATTCCTATGAGAAATACTCTCCGCAGTCTTAATCTTTCGAACTCAGCTGCAATAGCGGCATACGAAGCGCTGCGGCAGAATGATTATCCCGACCTTGAAACAGAGGGACAGCTTCACAGGCTGTCGTGGGAATGATAAAGGAAATGAACATGAAAAGTACAGCTTTTAAAATCGGCGCAGCTATATCAGGCGCAGTTCTTCTCCTGCTGCTTATAGGATGCTTCTGGACACCCTATGATCCGGAAGCTATTGATACATCATTGAAGCTTGCTTCACCGTCCGTCTCGCACCCAATGGGCTGTGACCAGTTCGGACGTGATGTGCTCAGCCGAGTAATGGCAGGAGGCAGAGTAACGCTTCTTACAGCTCTCGGAACTGTAGTTCTTGGCGCTGGCTTTGGTATAATAACAGGTGCACTTTCCGGTTATTTCGGTGGTGTTCTTGATACAGTTTTCATGCGTGCAGCAGACGCACTTCTTGCTTTTCCCAGCGTTCTTCTTGCACTTGTTGTTATCGCCATTCTCGGAACAGGCGAGCTTCAACTGGTGCTGTCATTGGGCATATCCTTTGCTCCGAGCTTTGCGAGAGTAGTCCGAGGTGAATTTCTCAGAAGCAGGAGCCTATGTTATGTCCAGTCTGCAAGGCTTCAGGGAGCTTCCCATATGCGGATACTCTTTGTGCATATACTTCCAAATATCCGTTCCGTACTTATATCTGCACTGCTTATCGGCTTCAACAATGCTGTCCTTGCAGAAGCAGCACTGAGCTATCTTGGCATAGGCGTTCAGCCGCCAAAGCCCAGTCTCGGCGGTATGCTTGCTGAGTCTCAGTCATATCTGTTTTCGCAGCCGATGCTGTGCATATTCCCTGGAGCAGTGCTTATACTTCTTGTACTTGGCTTCGGACTTATGAGCGACAGCCTCGGTACAAGGAAAGGGGATGTACAGTAATGGCATTACTTGAAATAAGAAATCTCACAATTTCCTTTCCATCCGGCAAAGGATTTCAGACTGTTGTAGATAACCTCAGTTTTACCGTAGAAAAGGGTGAGATATTCGGGCTTGTGGGCGAATCCGGTTCAGGCAAGACTATGACAGCCCTTGCAGCTGCCGGACTTCTCCGTCACAGAGGCGCATTGGTCAAAGGCGAGATACTGCTTGACGGCATGAATATTCTTGACCTTGACCCGAAGGATATGCGCAGACTTCAGGGCAGAGATATCGGCATGATATTTCAGGAGCCTATGACTTCTCTTAATCCATCGAAAACCATTGGCTGGCAGATCGAGGAGACGCTGAGGCTCCATACTGATCTTTCAAAGGATGAGAGAAAGAAACGTGCAATTAAGGCAATAAGACAGGCTGAGCTTCCGGATCCTGAGCGTATATACAATTCATATCCCCATCAGCTTTCCGGCGGTCAGCGGCAGCGTGCTATGATCGCAGCTGCACTTGTTATTAAGCCAAGGCTCCTTCTTGCAGATGAGCCTACTACGGCTCTGGATGTGACTGTACAGAGGGAGATACTTTCCCTTATAGAAAGAACCTGCAAGGCAGATGGTACGTCGGTACTCTTTATATCACACGATCTGTCTATAGTAAGAATGCTTTGCAGCAGAATGCTCGTAATGCAGAACGGCAGAGCTGTTGAGGAGGGCAGGAGCGAGGATATATTCACATCGCCCTCTGACCATTATACAAAGGAGCTTATAGAATCTATCCCACGCTTTAGCAGATGTCCCAATGAACGCAGAAAAGATCAGGAGACCGTTTTGTCTGTATCTGGTCTCAGCGCTTTTTATCCCAAAGATTCCGGAAGCTTTCTACGTAAAAAGGAAAAGACTCAGATTCTGAACAACGTATCGCTGAATGTTCACAAGGGTGAAATTGTGGGTCTTTGCGGAGAATCGGGCTGCGGTAAGACTACTCTGGCAAGGTGTATACTGGGACTTCATAAAGATTATATCGGCTCTGTAAAGAGCAGCACTGACCGTCCCCAGATGGTATTTCAGGATGCAGGCAGCTCCCTTAATCCATCAAAGACCGTAGAGTGGATACTTGAGGAGCCTCTCAGAAACTGTACAAGCCTTACCGCCGAACAGCGGAAAAGATGTGTAAGTGAGATGCTTTATCTGGTGAAGCTTCCTGAGGAACTCAAAGCACGATATCCTCACCAGCTTTCCGGAGGACAAAGACAAAGGGTGAGCATTGCGGCAGCACTTATGCTTGAACCACGCTTTCTCATAGCGGACGAACCTGTCTCAGCTCTTGATGTTACCGTCCAGAAGCAGATACTTGAGCTTCTGGAGGAGATAGCACGTGAAACCGGAGTTGCTGTCCTGCTTATATCCCATGATCTCAGGACTGTAAGCAGACTCTGTAAGTATGTTCTTATCATGAAAGATGGCGAGATAGCAGAGGAGGGCGAGCCTTGTAAAGTGTTCTCTCATCCGAATGCAGAGTATACAAAGAAGCTGCTCATGAGTGCAGGATTTACAGAGGGTATATAGCATTTGAATACCGTGCGATATTTCTGCAAAGTATTGACAAAAAGCGATAAAAATGGTATAATATGTCTATAAATTTATCCTGAAAGGAACGTGACATTTATGGGCAAATTCGTTATCAATAAGACAAAGACTGGTTACACCTACAGCCTCAAGGCTGGAAACGGCGAGACTATTGCAATTGGCGGCGAGGTATATCAGAGCCTTGCAAGCGTAAAGAACGGCTGTGCAAGCGTTGCAAAAAATGCACCTGTCGCTAATATCGAGGATCAGACTGTAGAGGGCTATGAGACACAGAAGCACCCCAAGTTCGAGATTTATGTAGATAAGGCTGGTGAGTTCAGATTCCGTCTGAAGGCAACCAACGGCGAGGTTATTGCTGTAAGTGAGGGATATAAAAAGAAGGACAGCTGTAAGAACGGAATTGCAAGTGTTCAGAAGAATGCTCCTGATGCTCCGGTCATTGAACCTGAGGAATAAAACATACATACAAAAAGGGCGGCGAATAGCCGTCCTTTTGCTTGACAGGGAATAATGTCCGTGCTATAATATGTCAGTAAGACTGGAGGTAATATTATGAAAAGATATAATCTGCGGTATGCAGTGATTTTTGCCGTGCTTCTGATTGCAGAAATACTCATCGGTGCTTATTTAAACAGCGGTATCGTTCGTGGATATATCGGGGACGTGCTTGTGATGCCGGCAATATATTTCTTTATAAGGACCTTCTGGAACAAGCCGTCACGAGGCAACACGCTTCTTCTTCCTGCTGCTTTGTTTATTCTCGGCACAGCAGCGGAGCTTCTTCAGGCTGTTGATATTACAGGTATACTGGGCATTGAAAAGGGGTCGATTCTTGCCATTGCACTGGGAACTGTATGTGATCCCGTGGATATGCTGTGCTATGGTATCGGTATTGTTTTTGTATACATATATCTGTTTTCAGAAAAGAAGATTATGGAGGCAAAGGAGTCATGACATTGATTTTCGACAGAGTATTCAGATTTATAAAGAGCCAGACAGTGCTTGTGATCGCATTTATCGCAGCAGCAATGTCAATGCTTGCCGTACCGCCGGACAAGGGCTACGCAGACTATATTGATGTGCCTGTCCTTATACTGCTTTTCTGCCTTATGGGAGTAGTTGCAGGGCTTGGCAGTGCAGGTGTATTCGAAAGACTGACCAGCACTTTGCTCCGTCTGGTAAAAAGCTCACGAATGCTTGCCTTTATCCTGATGAATATATGTTTTTTTACGTCTATGCTTGTTACAAATGACGTTGCGCTTATAACTTTTGTACCGCTTACGCTTCTTTTATATTCCGGAAGAGCCGGAACAGGCAGCTGCATAAAAACAATAGTAATACAAACTGCGGCTGCAAATCTCGGAAGCATGATGACTCCTGTAGGAAATCCTCAGAACCTGTTTTTGTACAGTGAATACGGACTCGGTATGGGCGATTTCATATCAGCTCTCCTGCCGGTAGGTGCAGTAAGCTATGTGCTTCTGAGCCTTTGCTGCTTTCTTGTAAAAAATGAACCTATGGACGTTCCTTCAGCTGAGAAAAAGCAGCTTCCCCCGGTAAAGCTTGCTGTTATGGCTGTGCTGTTTATAGTGTGCATTCTGACTGTGTTGAGAGTAGTACCTCATTTTGTCTGTCTCGGTGTTGTCTGCGCAGGACTTCTCATTGAACCGAAGCTTTTTGCGAAAATTGACTACTGTCTGCTTCTGACATTTGTCTGCTTCTTCATATTTGTAGGAAATATGGGCAGAATAGATGCTGTAAGCGAGACATTGTCGTCACTTATGGAGGGAAGGGAGCTCATAGTATCTGCCCTTGTATCCCAGGTTATAAGCAATGTTCCGGCTGCGGTCATGCTTTCAGCTTTTACAGATAACGGAACTGAGCTTCTCAGGGGTGTAAATATAGGCGGTCTCGGAACGCCGGTAGCTTCACTTGCAAGCCTGATATCATGGCAGCTCTACGCAAGGGACAGCTCTGCTAAGAAGGGCAGATACATGGGAGTGTTTTTGGCGGTGAATATTGCAGGACTTGTATTGCTTTGCCTGTTTGCACTTGCATTCTGAAACCAGATGTGTTATAATATAAATTGATGTGCGATACACAGTAAATCATAATTTAAAGGAGAATATAAAAATGGCAGATTGTAATCACGATTGCGGTTCATGCGCAAGCAATGGCAGCTGCGCCACACAGGACGCAGAAAAGGAAGCAAGAGTAAAGGCAAATACTCAGGGCGTTAAGAAGGTCATCGGCGTAGTAGGCGGTAAGGGCGGCGTTGGCAAGTCACTGGTAACAAGCCTTATGGCTATTCAGATGCAGAGACTTGGCTACAAGGCAGCTGTACTGGATGCTGATATAACAGGTCCGTCAGTTCCGAAGATTTTCGGCATAAACAAGTTTGCTGAGGTACAGGAAAGCTCCCTCATTCCTCATGTAACAGAAAAGGGCACAAAGGTAATGTCCATGAATATGCTTCTCCAGAGTGAAACAGATCCTGTACTGTGGAGAGGTCCGGTTATTTCCGGAGTTGTAAAGCAGTTCTGGGAGGATGTACAGTGGGGCGACGTAGACTTCATGTTCGTAGATATGCCTCCGGGAACAGGAGATGTTCCTATGACAGTATTCCAGTCACTTCCGGTTGATGGTATTATCATTGTTTCCACACCTCAGTCTCTTGTATCCATGATCGTACAGAAGGCTCTCAAGATGGCAGAAATGATGAATATTCCGGTACTGGGCATGGTTGAGAATATGCGTTTTCTCAGATGCCCTGACTGCGGCAAGGAAATCCCGCTGTTTGGCAATGATGACGCTGTAAACAGCACACCTGTTATGGTGCTGGAGAGGATTCCGCTTGATACAAGAGTTGCAGCTGCCTGCGATGCAGGTACTCTTGAATCTCTGGATATCGACTATCTTGCAGAGACAGCTAAGGCTATAAGTGCTGGATTTGCTGAATGATCAGACATATAATAATAATGGGACGGCGGTTTGATAACTGCCGTCCCTTATGTATAGGTCTTTCTTTAAAAAAATTGTGAAATATTCGGAAAAGTATTCCAAAAGTCAAGGAACTGTGTTATAATATAAATACTGCGTATGCAGGGAAAGGACATGACTATATGGCAGAAAGACGAATCACAGTGGCAGACAGTGCACAGCTTCAGGCAATAGCAGGAAGCTTTGATGAGAACCTTCGTATTCTTGAGGAACAGTACGGTGTTACTGTAGTTCTGAGAGGCGAGGAACTTAAAATAACTGGTTCAGAGGCAGCAGCAGATAAGGCTGCTGGTGCTGTGAATGCAATACTGCAAATGTCGGGTTCCGGTCAGCAGGTCAATGCTCAGACTGTACGGTATGTAACCTCTATGGTCAATGAAGGTGAAGCGTCTGACCTTTCTGTCCTTGCAGATGACGGTGTATGTCTTACAGCTACCGGCAAGGTGGTACGTGCAAAAACTGTAGGACAGAAAAAATATGTTGACGCAATAAGGAAGAATACTATTGTATTCGGTGTAGGTCCTGCCGGTACTGGTAAGACCTATCTTGCAGTTGCGATGGCTGTCAAAGCATTCAAGAGGCACGAGGTAAACAGGATCATTCTCACAAGACCGGCAGTGGAAGCAGGAGAGAAGCTTGGCTTTCTTCCGGGTGACCTTCAGAATAAGGTTGACCCCTACCTCAGACCGCTTTATGACGCTTTGTTTGAAATGCTTGGTGCTGAGCCATTCCAGAAGCATATGGAGAGAGGCAGCATTGAAGTTGCACCTCTTGCGTATATGAGAGGACGTACTCTTGATAATGCGTTCATTATACTGGATGAGGCGCAGAATACGACCTCAGAGCAGCTTAAAATGTTTTTGACAAGACTCGGCGAGCAGAGCAGAATGGTTATAACAGGCGACGTTACTCAGATCGACCTTCCTGATAAGCGCAAGTGCGGACTTCTGGAGGCGATGAAGATACTGCGCCGTGTTGATGATATATATATTCAGGAATTTACAAATAAGGATGTTGTCCGTCACAAGCTTGTGCAGGATATCATCAAGGCATATGAAAAATATTACCATGGAAAGGGAGATAGTGATGCAGTTGGCAAAGGTAAAGGTATCAGTTAAGAACAATCAGAAGGAAATCAAGGTTCCGGTTGGAATCAGGCTTCTCATCAGACGCTGCTGTCAGGCAGTGCTTGCTAAGGAAGGCTTTGCGAGAGATGCAGAGGTAAGCGTTTCTTTTGTAAGCAACAATGAGATCAGGAACCTCAACAAGATATACAGAAACAAGGACAGCGTCACTGATGTACTTTCATTCCCTCTGGGTGCTGACGGTAAGTATGATATCAATAAGGAAACCGGCTGCGCACTTCTTGGCGATGTTGTGATCTCTCTGGAGACAGCTATGCGTCAGGCTGAGATATATGGCCACTCTCTTGAAAGAGAGATCGGCTTCCTTACAGTACATTCCATGCTTCATCTCCTTGGCTATGACCATGAGGGCAGTCCTCTTGAGGAAAGAATCATGAGAGAGAAGGAAGAACAGGTTCTGGGTGAGCTTGGCATATCCAGAGAAGCTACCTTTATTACAGAGGAAATGTGAGCATGACAAAATCAGTATTTGTTTCAATCGTTGGCAGAACTAATGCAGGTAAGTCATCACTGCTCAATAAGATAATCGGCGAAAAGATCGCTTCAGTAAGCTCAAAGCCTCAGACTACCCGTACCCGTATTACAGGTATCAGAACTGAGGGCGGTACACAGATGGTGTTCATGGATACTCCGGGTCTCCATAAGCCAAAAAATAAGCTTAGTAATCATATGCTCAGCGCAGCTAAAAGTTCTGTAGCTGATATGGACGCAGTTATCTTCATGATGGACTGCACTAATAAATTTGTAAGCGATGAGGAAACTGAGCTGCTTCAGACTCTTATGCAGTCAAAGTCTCCTGTGATCCTTGTAATAAACAAGATCGACTTGCTGGAGGATAAATCCGAGCTTATTTCGCTTATTACTGAAATGTCCGGCAAGTATAGCTTCATATCTGTTGTACCGGTAAGCGTTATCAATAATGACGGCGTTTCCATTATTCTTGATGAGGTGAAAAAGCTTGCCAAGGATTCTCCCCACTATTTCCCGGAGGATAAATTCACCGACCAGCCGGAAAGAGTTCTTGCGGCTGAAATGATAAGAGAAAAGCTTCTCCGCTGCCTTGATAAGGAAGTTCCTCACGGTATTGCTGTAGGGATCGAGCAGATGGATGAACGTGATGATAAGGATATTCTGGATATCGACGCAGTGATCTACTGCGAAAGAATGTCCCATAAGGGCATTGTTATCGGTAAGAACGGTACAATGCTGAAGAAAATTGCAAGTCAGGCAAGACACGACCTTGAACGTTTCTTCCAGATCCAGGTAAATCTGAAATGCTGGGTAAAGGTCAAGGAGGACTGGAGAAATAAGGAAGGTCTTATCAAGAATTTCGGTCTGTCTGACGAAGGTGTAAAATAAGGCAGTTATAATTCTGCCGTATGCTTCTTATACTAATCCCGGAGGTGATTTATATTACACTCTGGGAAAAATTCTGCATGACCGGAAGTATTGCAGACTATCTGCAATACCGGCAGGCAGCTTCAGCGGACATGGAAAGGAAAGGGTCTGTGCGTTATGCTTCTGACGGTGAAGGGAATTGTTCTACGTGAAACGAATGCAGGAGATAAGGGCAGATTCATAGATATACTCACAGAAGAGATGGGCGTTGCCGAAGTGTATGTCAGAGGTGCAAAAAAGGTCACCGGAAAGAGTACAGGCATAACCCAGCTCTTTTCTTATGCGGAGTTTTGCATTGAGCAGAAGGGCGACAGGTATTATTATCAAAGCGGCAAGCCGGTGAGGATATTTTATGGTCTGAGAGAGAATCTTTTGAATCTCAGCCTTGCATCTTACTTTGCTGAGCTTCTGCGTACAGCTGTACCAAAGGACAGCAGCAGCAAGGAGATACTCCGCCTTACTCTCAATACGCTTCACTTTCTTGCTGAGGGCACAAGGTCTCCTGAGGTTCTCAAGCCTTTGTTTGAACTGAGACTTGCGTCCGAGCTTGGCTTCATGCCGGATGTGCTTATGTGCAGACGCTGCATGGCGCATCTGCCAGAGAATATAGTATTTTCCGCTGAAGAAGGCTGCTTTTGGTGCAGTGACTGCTATAAGGAAGACAACACAGAAAATCCTGCCGCATATCCTATGAGCAAGGCAGGACTTGAAATGGTAAGATTTATTACACTTGTGGAGACTGAACGTCTGTTCAGCTTTCGTGTAAATGATAAAACTCTTGAAGCTGTGTCAGTATTTGCTGAAGGATACATACGCCACCATCTTGGCGTCAATCTGAAAACACTGGAATTCTGGCGCAGTATAAGGCATAACGGTATTATATAATATGGAGGCTATATGAATCAATACGAAAAAATACTGGAGCTTGACAAGATTCTTGAAATGCTTGCCGCTAAAACCTCCAATGAAATATCAAAGAAGAAAGCTCTGGAGCTGAAGCCTGAGTATTATCTCGATAAGGTTCAGGAGGAGCTTGATAAGACATCAGAAGCGTTATCTCTTGCAATGCGCTTCGGCACGCCGTCATTCTATGGTTTTAAGGATATGTGCATGGCACTTCGTCGTGTAAAATCCGGCGCACAGCTGTCACTTCGTGACCTTATGGATATTGCTCTTGTGCTGAAACAGATACAGGCGCTTTCTGAATGGTACGACCATTGTGCAGGTATGGAAACGGAGCTTGATTATCTCTTTGCACAGCTCACACCTGTACCATATCTTCTGGAAAAGCTGGAACGCTCCATTATTTCCGAGGATGAAATAGCAGATGCTGCAAGCACACAGCTTGCCCAGATACGGCGCAAGATAACAAGAAGCCAGCAGCATCTCCGTGACACCCTTGACAAGATGGTGAGAAATCAGGATGTGCAGAAGTGCCTTCAGGATACAAGAGTAACGCTCCGTGACGGACGTTTCGTGCTTCCTGTAAAGGCTGAACACAGAGGTCAGATACAGGGACTGATACACGATTCCTCAGCTTCAGGTCAGACTATATTTGTAGAGCCTATGAGCATAGTCGAGGCTAATAATGACATCCGTCTCCTTGAAGCAGAGGAACAGGAGGAGATCGAGCGCATTATAAAGGAGCTCTGCGCTGACTGTGCAGCATGGGCAGATTCAATCATAAGCAATCACAGCGTATGTGCTGAGCTTAACCTCTACTTTGCAAAGGCAGACCTTGCAGCCCAGATGAAGGCGTTCAAGCCTATAGTATCTGATGACGGCGTAATAGACCTGAGACGTGCAAGACACCCTCTTATTCCGGCAGACAGAGTTGTGCCGATATCATTCTGCTTAGGCGAGGAACACCGTGCTCTTATTATAACAGGTCCTAATACCGGCGGTAAGACCGTAGCACTGAAAACCTGCGGACTTCTCACTCTTATGACAATGTGCGGCCTTCTCATTCCGGCAGCAGAGGGCAGCCGTATTTCTGTATTTAAATCTGTATTTGCGAATATCGGCGATACACAGAGCATAGAGCAGAATCTGTCTACATTCTCTGCTCATATGAAGGATGTCATCCATATCCTCGAAGAAGCTGACGACAGCTCACTTGTACTTCTGGACGAGCTTGGCTCAGGTACTGACCCTGTTGAGGGCGCAGCACTTGCAGAGGCAATAATATCACGTCTTAAAGACAACGGTGCTAAACTGATGGTGACAACTCACTATCAGGAGCTGAAGCTTTATGCAACGGAGCAGCCTGATGTTGAGAATGCTTCCTGTGAATTTGATGTGGAGAATATGCGTCCCACATACAGGCTTATCACAGGCGCACCGGGTAAGTCAAACGCCTTTGCCATTACTGAAATACTTGGTCTTTCCAAGTATGTAATAGACCATGCGAAGTCTCTCGTAAGTCAGGAGAATACACGCTTTGAGACTGCCGTAGAGCAGCTTGAACAGACAAGACGCAGCCTTGAAGAGCAGCTTGTAATTGCTGAAAAGGCAAGGGAAGAGGCTGAAAATCATGCAAGAGAGCTTGCCGAGGAAAAGCAGGCGTTTCTTGATGAAAAGGCTGTCCGCATGGAACAGGCTCGCTTACAGGCGAACAGCATTATTGAAGCTACCAAGGCTGAATCAAATGCTCTTCTTGACGAGCTTGATAAGCTTCGCCGTGAAAAGGAAAAGGCAAGCTTTGCCGACGCTGTATCTGCTGCAAAGCAGGGAAGCAAGCAGAGATTCAATAAGATGTATGATACAGCCAATCCTCTGGATGACATTCCGCAGGAGGAGTATATTCTTCCGAGACCTCTCAAACAGGGCGATACTGTAATGATAGCTGACACTAAGCAGAGAGGTGTTCTTGCAGGCAATCCTGACGGCAGCGGTCATGTTTTCGTACAGATGGGCATTATGAAAACAAAGGTATCTGTAAGCAAGCTGAGACTTATCGAAAATCAGCCGCAGAAGCAGACAAAGCAGAATCAGCCTCAGAAGAAGCAGGGAAGAGTTTCAGCAAAAACTGAGAGAAGCGGATCGATGGAGCTTGACATCAGAGGAAGTACCTGTGATGAAGGCGTTTACGAGATGGAGGCGTTCATCGACAGAGCAGTTTTATCACATATTTCCACAGTAACTATCATTCACGGCAAGGGTACAGGACTTCTCCGGAAGGCTGTGCATCAGCGTCTGAAGAGAATGCCCTATGTAAAGTCCTACCGTCTTGGTGTATTCGGTGAAGGCGAGGACGGCGTTACTATTGTTACGCTGAAGTAAAAGGAGAGAAAAGAAAATGGAGAATGCTTCACGTTCATTTTTAGGAACAGAAAAGATAAGTACACTTATGCGCAAATTCGCAGTACCAAGCATTATAGCAATGCTGGTATCTGCGCTGTATAATATCGTAGACCAGCTGTTTATCGGACAGGCAGTAGGCATTGACGGCAACGCCGCAACTAACATTGCATTTCCGCTTACCACATCATGTATCGCTCTTGCACTGCTTTTCGGCATAGGCGGAGCGTCATGCTTCAATTTGTCAATGGGCAGCGGTGATTCAAAGAGAGCAGCAGGTTTTGCAGGCGGCTCGGCAACGATGCTTTTCCTAAGCGGTCTGGTGCTTTGTATAGTGACACAGCTGTTTATGCCGCAGATACTGTCACTTTGCGGAGCAGACGGCGGTATTGTAGAAGAATATGCCACTACATATATGCGTATAACTGCTATCGGCTTTCCGTTTCTGATCCTCACAACAGGCGGCGGACATCTTATCCGTGCTGACGGCAGTCCTCAGATGACTATGGTATGCAATATCATAGGCGCAGTTATAAACATTGTCCTTGACGCACTGCTCATTCTGGTACTCGGATGGGGAATGGCAGGTGCAGCTATTGCGACTATCATAGGTCAGTTTGTATCTGCTGTAGTAGTTGTGGTATATATGACAAGATTCAAGACGGTAAAGCTTGAGATAAGCCATTTTATTCCTAAGTGGTCATCTATCAGACGTACAGCAACTATTGGTATGGCATCCTTCTTTAACCAGATTGCTATGATGGTAGTTCAGGTTGTAATTAACCAGCTGCTCAATACCTACGGCGAAAAGTCTGTATATGGTGCAACTGTTACTCTTGCAGCAGCGGGCATCGTCATGAAGGTAGCACAGGTATTCTTCTCATTCATCATCGGACTTGCACAGGGCAGCCAGCCTATTGAAAGCTTCAACTACGGTGCTAAGAATTATAAGCGTGTACGTGATGCGTTGTGGTTTACTCTCGGTATCAGTGCTGTATTATCGGTAGGAGCATCCCTGATGTTCAATATTTTCCCTGCTCAGATCCTTTCACTTTTCGGTGACGGTGACAGTACATATGTAGAGTTCGGAGTTCGTTTCTTCCGCATATATCTGTTCGGAGTTATCTTCAATTTCTTCCAGCCTGTAGTCTCTACATTCTTCACATCTATCGGAAAGGCATACAAGGGCGTGTTCCTGTCACTTACACGACAGTTCCTGTTCCTGCTTCCTCTGCTTATAGTGCTTCCTATGCACTTCGGCATTGATGGTATACTTTATGCAGGTCCTGTATCTGATACAATAGCCCTTGTAATTACACTTATAATGATGTTTGTAGAGCTGAAAGGCATCAGAAAGCTTGAAGCACAGCAGGAAAAGATTTAATATATTCTTACAACTGACTCTGCCAATTCTGCGGAGTCAGTTTTTTATGCAAAAAGGCTGCCGCAGAGAATATAACTGCGGCAGCTTTAGCTATATGAATCATTTCTTATACCATCTCGCCGTTTGCAATACGTTCAGCCAGTTCGCTCAGATAAATCCATCTATCCATTTTTTCCTCCAGCTGATATTCAAGAGATTCCTTGATTTCGGACAGCTCCTGAAGTTTTACATAATCGGAAGTGCATCTTGATATTTCCTTTTCAGTATCCTCGATCTTTGCCTCAATGTCAGCAATATCATCATCAATAGTTTCAAACTCACGCTGTTCCTTGTACGTGAATTTAAGCTTTTTCTTTCCGACAAAAACACGTTCCTTCTTTTCAGCCTGCGCCTTGGATCTTTCAGCTGTTCCGGCTTCATCCTGTAATATGGAATTTGCATAATCGCTGTAATTTCCGTTGTATCGCTTAACAGCACCATCACCTTTAAGCTCCCATATCTCAGATGCCGTTTTAACAAGGAAATAACGGTCATGAGATACAGCAATAACGGCGCCGCTGAATGCACTAAGGTAATCTTCCAGTATAGTCAGAGTGGCAATGTCAAGGTCATTTGTAGGCTCGTCAAGCAGAAGTACATTTGGAGCAGTCATAAGCACTTTCAGAAGATACAGTCTCTTTCTTTCTCCTCCTGAGAGTTTTTCTATCCTGTTCCACTGAAGCTCAGGCGTAAAGAGAAATCTTTCAAGCATCTGAGCAGCCGTAACAGTTCCCTCAGGTGTCTGAATACGGTCAGCAGTTTCTCTTATATAATCGATAACACGTACAGACGGATCCATGCTTTCACATTCCTGGGAAAAGTAACCGATCTTTACCGTGTCACCAATAGTTATACTACCGCTGTCCGGCTGAAGTTCAGATGTAATAAGCTTTATAAGAGTAGATTTTCCGGCACCGTTATGACCCACGATACCGATTCTTGCATCTCTTGGTAGTATGCAGGAGAAATTCTTAATAAGAGCTTTTCCGTCAATTGATTTCGATATGTTCTCAAGCTCTATAGTTTTCTTTCCGAGCCTTGATGAAACTGACTGCATCTGAAGCTTTTCTGTCTCCGCAGGTTTTTCACGGTTTTCAAGCTCATGGAATCTTTCGATCCTGTCCTTTGATTTAGTACCTCTTGCACGGACTCCACGTCTTATCCATTCAAGCTCACGCCGGTAAATAGTACGATTCTTGCGTTCTTTTGCCTCTGCATCAGCCTCACGCTGAGCCTTTTGTTCAAGGTAGGTGCTGTAATTACCATCGTACTCGTAAAGCCTTCCTCTTTCTACTTCTACGATTTTCTTTGTTATGCTATTCAGAAAATATCTGTCGTGAGTTACCATTACAATTGCACCACGATATTTTCTGAGCTGCTCTTCTAAAAGAACAACAGTCTCATTATCAATATGGTTAGTAGGCTCATCCAGAAGCAGTATATCACTTGGCTGAATAAGAGCTGCTGCAATACCCGCACGCCGTCTTTCACCGCCTGAAAGAGTACTGATATCACGGGAATAGTCGGTGATTCCCATTTTTCCAAGTATAGATTTTGCTTCAAACTCCTTAGCTTCCTTGAGATCAGCCGGAAGATGAAGCATGACCTGACTCAGCACGCTTCCATGCTCCTCAAACTCCGGTATCTGCGGGAGATATGAGAGTCTAACGCCGCTTGTGCGGATGATTTCACCACTGTCAGTTTCCTCAGCTCCTGCAAGTATCCTGAGAAGAGTGGATTTACCAGTGCCGTTTATACCAATAATGCCGATCTTGTCGCCTTCATTCAGGAAGAACGAAGTATTGTCCAGAATCTTTCGCTCCATGTATGTTTTTGAAATATTCTGCGCTGAAAGTAATATCATTTACTGCTCCTTTGTTTTGTGTTCTGCTGTTACACAAACGAATATATTGCAAAATATGCCGTTTATATTATACTATAACCGCCATCTGATGTCAAGGAATGGAGTTGTTCTCAGGAATAATATATTTAACGCAGATAAAGTATCCCCTCTTTATGTTGTTTATACATAAAGGGGGGATAGTATAATATGATTAATGCGTCACAGTCTTTACCAGCTCAACGCCATCCTTTTCAAGAGTGCTGCCATCCTTGGAATAATCATAGATTTCAAACATAACTCTTCGCATACCTTCAGGCACTTCAACAGTAATGACCGCCTGACCATTTTCGTCAAGTGTGTATCTTGTGCTTGAATTCTGTATCCATTTTCCGGTAGAACCGTCGTTATTGGCGTAATTGCTGTCCCAGTAGCCCCACGACGTGTTTACAGAGCTGCCGGCTTCTGCTTCAATATGGAAAGAAACCGTCCTTCCGCCAATGCCGTCAGATATACGCCATGCAGCAGTTTTTTCTTCTGTATAGTCTACAGAAATGATGGGGGAATCATCAGCATCACCAGACCTCAGCTTCTTTTTAAGAAGGCACAGGTCGAGAACATTCATCCCTGAATCAGAGTTAATATCGGAATTGTCAGGTGATATATGAACAGTCTCTTTACCGGCGATATGCTCCTGTAAACGAACTATATCTTCCAAGTTGACTTCTCCGTCCTCAGTAACATCTCCCTCAAGGGCAAATCCCAGAACCTGCATCGTCATGCTTCCCGTATATCCAGCGCATTCCGGCACAGCAGTGTTGCGGAAGACCTGAGATGCACAATTCCACTCCTTGAACATATACACATCAGCGGAGTCGAAATACACAATGTTGTCATAAACCTTATTATTCTGACCCCATCCGTCCAGCATACGGTTAGCGTCAAATGCGTACAGCATATTTTCGCAGCCGTTCTGATAGCCGATATTATTTCTGACAATGCAGTTGTTTCCCTTGATTTCAACAAAGCTGTCACCGCCGTTTTCTCCTGCAATACCAGTTCCGTCAAAGGTGCACTGCTCTACAACATTACCTATAGTATACTCCTTGATATCCACATGGTCGGCTGTGACATTCGGGCCGATTCTGCAGCCTCTGACTGTATTGTAGTGGCAGTCAAATCCATAGCCTTCTGCCTTATATGAGCTGCCTATATAGACGCCTTCACCATACATTGGTGTATATTTTCCGGTATCATGGATGTAGCAGTTTTCTACAAGGTTATAGCTGCTGTTATCAATGATGTGTATTCCCTCGTCACCGATATTGTACACCTCACAGCCAGAAATGATACTGTGCTCGGACTGTTCAAGGAAAATACCCTTGGCAGCCTCACAGAGCTTCAGATCACGGATATCCCAGTGGCTTCCGACGATCCGCAGCACATACTTTTCCTCCGTAGTTACACCGCTGAGCGTTGCCGGATGCTCCGGATCCTCACTTCGCAGAATGATGGGATGTTCCGCAGTACCGCTTGCTTCTGCATAGAAAACAGCCCATACACCGATCCAGTCGCTGTGTGTATACACACCCTCTTTGAGTATGATTTCATCACCAGCCTGAGCGTCAGCAAGTGCTGTATGCAGTTCTTCAGTGTTTGTGACATATACTTCACGTGTACCGTCAGCATAAGTCATTGACGGAATACTGCCCAATAGCATTGCAGCTGATAAAAAACCGCCTGTCATTTTCAGATAAAATTTCATATTATTTCCTCTCGTTTGTTACAGAACGTCATTTCAGATAGGTTACATAGACGGAATTGTATAACTTCCAGTTATTGCAGGTAAAAGCCGGTTTCCGTAATCTGCCAGACTATTCTTTACAAAGAAATCGCTGTATCAGCCGTCAGCAACATACATTTATGTGGCTGATTCATGTATGTTGTTGTCGTTAATCATGCTTTACCCAGACGATATCGCTTATTTTATATGTGCCTGCGGCATAGCCCAGATTGAAGCATATCTTTGTATTGGAGCAATCCTCTGCGGCGGTGAAGGTATCTGTATAGATGATAGGCTTTTCACTGACTTCAGGGTATGCTTCACAGTAGTTGTTGTAGTCGCCTGTGTTCTGCTCGATCTTAGCCTTTATCTGAGTATCAGCAGTAGATGTGATGGTAAAGGAATAGGTATAGGTTTCACCTGCGGCAAGATATACACCGCCGTAGCTTGCCTGAATATCATAGGTATTGGAGGGGATTGTGCTCACTGTAACATCAATGCTGTTAGCGTCAGTTACATTCAGCGAGGAATCGCCGGTTGCACTGTACAATGCCCATCCAGATGGATCTGAAACAAGGTTTTTAACTTCCTTCAGGCAAGCGTTCTGTATTTTGTATGTTCCTGCAGCGCTTGCATAATTGAAATACAGGAACCAGTCAGCGTAGGTTTCCTCATCCATCTTGAAAACGAAGTTATATTCCGTCATTTCGCTTGTCAGAGAAGCTGCATCGCTCCAGCATTCCGGATGATCACCGTTGTCATAGCGTATGATGCCCAGGGTCATATCTGTGTTTGCAGTGCATGATGCCTCGAAGGAGAGCATATATGTTTTGCCCTTTTCAAGCTTAATACCCAGTGCCTGAGCCTGAGTATCCCAGTCAACGGAGCTGACGGAATTTGAAACAGCTGTAAAGGAATCGTTCTGAGCATCAGCTGAGAATGAGCCGTTTCCGTAGTATGTCCACTCAGAAACATCAGGAAGGATGTTTTCATCAACAGGAGCAGGATTCTCATAGGAATTATAGAATCTGTCCAGATACATCCTTGCATATCCCGGACGGTTGTTGAAGAATGCTCTGAAATAGTTCAGTTCATCGTCATATGATTCATACCAGCGGAAGCTGAATCTGTCATGTGTTGCCAGAGTTGCTGCTCTGTATTCGGAAACATACTGGTTGATTTTAGCAGTAACCTTGCTTGTTTCAAAGCAATTGTCAATTACATCAGTATAGTTCTCATAGAACCTGTCACGGAAGTCCTTGTTGTTCATGAGATTATAGAATACAGCAAGGTAATTGCAGTTATAGGAAGTATCGTACATATTGCTTAGCAGATCATAATCGCAGGAGGATTCAGCATTATGGTACAATCCTGCGGAGTTATCGGTATCGTAGAGAACGAAACGCCACTTGCCGTCAGACTTCGGGAGGGAAGCGTCAGCAGTACGGCTCCTCCAGATTATCCAGTTATTGAGATATGTGGGCGCCCAGTCGCTGTTGCAAATATATGTTTCTACAGCAACATAATCCATGAAGCTTTCAATGTCAATGGTATCACATACCTTCTGGTAATTTGCTTCGTTGGTAAGATCGGCAGCCTCTGCCCAGTTGCAGAAGTCATCAAACTCAGTTGCATCTGCCTCAGTACCTTCCTCAATTGAACCGTTCTTGATGACTACCGCATTATCCTTATCAATACCGTAGTGAGCTTCAATATAGTCGCCGTCTACCTTTTCACGCATGAGATAGAAGCCCCAGAATTCACCGTCAATGAATACTATGCACGGCTCGGTTCCCATGTAGTCCATGGAGAGTCCTCCATCCTGAGCCAGCTCCTGAATAAGAGCGTCACGGAAGTGGAGGTAGGGACAGTCGCCGCCGCCGTTGCTGAGAGTTATCTTGTCAAATTCCTTGATAGGTTCACCATTTGCATCGGTAAGCTCTTCAAAGAATGTGTACCTCATCTTTGAATCTCCGTATTCGCTTCTTGCATAAAGGCGAATGCTCTTCTGAGGATATGATCTTGTCCAGTTGCCGGCAATACGTGCGCCTACGTCAGATGAGTACTTTGCCTTTCCCTTTTCAAAGACCTGAATATTTACAGGGAATTCGCTTTCCTTGCCATCTATGTTGTAGTTGGTGGGATTGTTTACATCTGCCGATTCATAAGGTACATAATCGGGGCTGTTTTTCCATTCATAATAACCGGAGCCTATCATATATGCACCGGTATCCCAATCGAAGAGATTATCGCTGTCGGTGGCAATTGAAACAACCTTCATATCAGAGTAGTATGATGCGGTCTTGCCCACAAAGTAGCTGTTGGTAGAAACTGCACTGTAACGTCCGTCAGACGTTTTGCACGCCGCCCGGATGACGATTCCTTTATCAACATCTGACGTCGGGAGATAGGTTCCGAGAAGAGAAGTTCTTGTAATTGCGCTCCACACATTGGGGTCGTTTGTGTTGTTGTATATATTTATCTCACCGGTGTAAAGCTTTGCGGTATCAGATGCAGTAGGGTCACTGCCGTCGGTTGTGTACCATATCTCATTGCCGTTCGGGTCGCTAAGCGCAAGGTCAAAGGCAGCATCGTAGAATCCGCCATCTGCCGAGAATAACGGCTTTTCAACCACCTGCAGATTTGCCGCACTGTCGTTAGATGCAGCGGGTGTGCAGGTTAGGTATGTAAATGTATCAGTTCCGTTTGCATATCTTCCGTAGGAAGTGTCAGTTTCCAGCTCCGGCACATCTACAGAGTCCAGCTCGCCGTAAACGGGATGCGTAAGGTAAACTGTTTCACCGGATGCACTGAGCTTAAACGGCGCATGATGTTCGCCTTCAGACGGATTCAGACCGTCATCGCAGAAAACAATAACATATCCGTCAGCAGGGATGACCGTATCTGCAGGAAATGCGTACTTGAACTTGTTCTTGGCACCATCAGATATTCCAATTCCGTCAAGAATCATGGCATAGTGTGATGAATTGTAGATCTCGATCCAGTCCGGCTCTGCGCCTGATGCGTCAGAGAGAGATTTCTTATTTGAGGTGCACACCTCGTTTATCACAAGTCCGCTGTACTTAGCAGCTCCCATGGTTTTGAGCACCTGTCTTTTCAAGAGTGACAGGTCGATAACATTCAGTGAACCGCTGCCGTCTATGTCAGCAGTTTTTCTCTGACTTACATTAAGTGCTGATGAAGCGGCAAGATGATCCTGAAGCATCAGGATGTCTGCTTTATCAATGGTGCCGTCAAGGTTGATATCACCGTTAAGAGCACCTGCTGCATTCAGACCAGAAATACCAGGCATAGCAGAGAATGCTGAAACAGATGCAATCATTGATGTTAATAATGCCAGAATTTTGCGTTTAATCATAATGTATCCTTCCTTTCAATTCAGTAGTTTTGCATACTACCATATTAGTATATCACTTTTATTTATCAAAATCAATACTTTCGTTATCGTAATTGTGTTAAAACTTATCGTTTTATACAATGCTCATATACCGCAGCAGAGCTGCAACAATTAGCGGTGTGTGCGGATATCGCCGGAATAGCGTGGTTTTCGAAAAAATGGCAAAATATTACTTTTTGTTCAATTACCGTTAAATAAATGTTTACTCTTCCGAAAACGCCATAATGAACAAAAAGAATTGACTTTTGTCACTCGTTTGTGATATAATGACAATGTGCTAAGGCCGACTTTAAGAGAATGGAGGTGCTATTTTGCAATGAAGAAAAACGGTATACTTAACAGTGAAATCTCAAGAGTGCTGTCCTACATGGGACATACAGATCAGATTGCAGTAGGTGACTGCGGCTTGCCTATTCCCGAAGAAACTGAAAGAATTGATCTTGCACTTGCCTTTGGAATTCCAAGTTTTATGCAGACCCTTGAAATCGTAGCGCAGGACATGAAAATTGAAAAAGTAATTCTTGCAGAAGAAATCAGGGCACATAATCCTGAGGTTCTTAAACAGATCGAAGAACTGTTTAAGGATCAGGACATGGAGTATGAATTCGTCAGTCATGCTGAACTGAAGGCTAAAACAAAGAGCTGCACAGCAGTAATAAGAACCGGCGAAACAACTCCCTATGCAAATATCATTTTGCAGTCGGGCTGTATATTTTCATAATAAAGGAGCAGTGAAAATATGAATATTGAAATGAAAGGAATCAACAAGGCTTTTGGTTCGAATCAGGTACTCAAGAATGCCGGATTTGTGCTGAAGGACGGCGAGGTTCATGCGCTTATGGGCGAAAACGGCGCAGGTAAATCCACGCTGATGAAGATTCTGACAGGCGTATATACACGAGATGCAGGAACAGTAATTGTTGACGGCAAGGAGGTTCTGTACAAGACACCTCAGGAAGCTGAAAAGGCAGGCATTGTATTTATCTATCAGGAATTGAATGTTCTCTTTGACCTTACAGTAGAAGAAAACCTCTTTATGGGCAAGGAAATCACAAAGAAGTTTGGTATTTGTGACAGAAAGGCTATGCGCCAGAAGGCTCAGGAGGTCATGGATAAGATGGGTGTAAACATTCCCATCAATGCAGTAATGTCCGACCTTTCAGTAGGTCAGCAGCAGATGGTTGAAATCTGTAAGGCGCTTATGGTTGACGCAAAGGTACTCATCATGGACGAGCCTACAGCTGCTCTTACTCAGAGTGAAACAGAGGGTCTCTTCAAGCTGATTAAGTCTCTGAGAGAGAAGGGCGTTTCTATTGTTTACATTTCCCACCGTATGGAGGAGATATTCGAGCTTTGCGATCGTATCACAGTTCTTCGTGACGGTACATACGTAGGCACTGAATATATCAAGGATATTGATATGGACGATATTGTCCGTATGATGATCGGCAGAGAGATCGGCGAGAGATTCCCGAAGCGTGAGGAAATTACGATCGGTAAGGAAATGCTGAGAGTTGAAGGGCTTACCAAGACAAAATCTTTTGAGAATGTAAGCTTCAGTGTTAAGGCAGGCGAGGTGCTGGGCGTATCCGGTCTGATGGGTGCAGGACGTACTGAGATCATGCATGCCATCTTCGGCAATCTTCCCTACGAAAGCGGCAAGGTATTCATCGAAGGCGGCGAAGTAAAGATAAAGTGTGCACAGGATGCTATCAATGCGGGCATCGGCTTTATCACTGAGGACAGAAAGACTGAGGGACTGCTTCTTGAAAAGAGTATTTCCGATAATATTTCTCTTGCAAATCTGGGTAAGATATCCAAGAATGGCGTGCTTTCGAAGTCTAAGGAAAAGGAAATCGTTGATAAGGGTATCAAGGAATTCCGAATCAAGTGCTTCGGTCCGGATCATGAGTGCAACAATCTTTCGGGCGGTAATCAGCAGAAGGTTGTATTTGCAAAATGGGTATACACAGATCCCAAGATTCTTATTCTTGACGAACCTACCAGAGGTGTTGATATCGGCGCAAAGAAGGAAATTTACAGTGTAATCAACGATCTGGCTGCAAAGGGCGTTGCGGTTATCATGGTTTCTTCCGAATTGCCGGAGGTTCTTGGTATGAGCGACAGAGTTATGGTAGTCCATGAAGGACACATAACAGGTATCATTGATGCTGCTGAGGCAGATCAGGAAAAGGTAATGACATTAGCTACAGGAGGTACTTTGTAATGGGAACTACAGCTTCTACTACACTCAATAAAAAGAATTGGACTTCATACATAGGCGAATATGCCGCATTTATTGCGCTGGTGCTGCTGGTAGTAGTTATCAGCGTTATCAGCCCCGAATTCAGAACCGCAGGAAACTTCCTTAACCTGCTCAGACAGGCGACATTCAACGGTCTTATCGCTTTTGGTATGACTTGCGTAATCCTTTCTGACGGTATCGACCTTTCAGTAGGTTCTACACTTGCACTGAGTGCAGTTATCTGCGCTAAGCTCATCATGAGCGGCATACCGGCTATAATTGCAATGCTCGTTGCTCTTGTATGCGGCACACTGCTCGGCGTAGTCAGCGGTCTCCTTGTTACCAAGGGCAGACTTCAGCCGTTTATCGCAACTCTCGTTACCATGACTGCATACAGAGGTCTGGCAATGATCCTTACCGATGGTAAGCCGATTTCCCGTCTGGCTGACAGCATCAGCAGCGAAGGCAATGAATTTGCATTCAAGCTTGTTGGTAAGGGTAACTTCTGCAATGTTCCGATTCCGGCTATTCTTCTGATTTTTGCACTGGTAGTATTCTTCTTTGTACTGAACAAGACAACCTTCGGCCGTAAGGTTTATGCAACAGGCTCTAACGCTAAGTGCGCAAAGCTTGTTGGTGTTAACATCACAAAGACTAAGATCATCGTTTACGCTATCTCCGGCTTCATGTCTGCACTGACAGGTCTCATCCTGATCTCCCGTCTTGACTCTGCGCAGCCTACACTTGGTGACGGCTACGAGCTTGATGCTATCGCAGCAGTAGCGCTGGGCGGCACATCCATGAGCGGCGGCCGTGGTAAGATCACTGGCACGATCGCAGGCGTTCTGATCATTGCTGTTCTCAACAACGGTATGAATCTGCTCGAAGTTTCTTCTTACTATCAGGATGTTATCAAGGCTATCGTAATTCTCGTAGCTGTACTTTCTGACCGCAAGAGATAAGATATCTGATTACAACTCACTAACACAGGAGGTAATTCCATGAAATCAATAAAGAGAATATTCGCACTTTTCCTCAGCGTTATGACATTATTCTGTCTGACTGCCTGCAAGCTTATCACAATCGACGGCGAGGATAACGGCGCAGCTTCTGACTATCAGGGCAGCGGTGCTATCGGTCTGTCAGTATCTACGCAGAACAATCCCTTCTTCGTTACACTGGTTGAGGGTGCTAAGGCAGCAGCTGAAGAAAACGGCGTTGAGCTTGTTGTAGTTGACGCTGGTGATGACGCTTCCAAGCAGGTAAGTGATATTGAAGACCTGGTTGCTAAGAATGTAAGCGTACTCATCGTAAATCCTGTTGACTCTGATACAGTTTCCTCTGTTGTACAGGACGCTGTAAATAAGGGCGTTAAGGTTATTTCCGCTGACCGTGTAGTAAACGGTGTTGACATTGACTGTCAGATCGCATCCGACAACGTAATGGGTGCTGAGCTGGCTACACAGTATATCCTTGATCAGGTAGGCGAAGGCGCAAAGGTTGCTGAGCTTCAGGGTACAAGCGGTGCTTCCGCAGCTATCGACAGAGGTACAGGATTCCACAATATTGCAGACGCATCTCTTGATGTAGTGGCAAGCCAGCCCGCTGACTTTGACCGTACAAAGGGTATGACAGTTATGGAAAATATGCTCCAGGCTAATCCGGATATCGTAGCTGTATTTGCTGCAAATGACGAAATGGCTCTTGGTGCTATGGAAGCTATTTCCGCATCTCGTAAGGACATTCTGGTTGTAGGCTTTGACGCTACTGATGACGCTATCGCTTCTATCAAGGAAGGCAAGATGGCTGGTACTATTGCACAGCAGCCTGACCTTATCGGTGCAACATCCGTAGAAACAGCTATCAAGCTGATGAACGGCGAGACTGTAGAAAAGTCTATCCCTGTTGAGGTAACTCTCATCACTGCTGAAAATGCAGGCTAAATCATAACACTAAAATCACAAAATGTCCTGTCCTGCCGGGAGCAGGGCAGGACATACTATTAAGGATAAGAAACGGAGGAATATTCAGATGAAAGTTTTAACTATCGGCTCAATGAATATCGACCACGTATACAGCGTTGATCATATAGTTCAGCCCGGTGAGACTCTTACTACAGGCGGTATGAACATCTTTATGGGCGGTAAGGGAATCAATCAGTCCATGGCTGTTGCTAAGGCTGGTGCTGAGGTTTACCACAGTGGTATGATCGGTGAAGACGGAACAATGTTCCTTGATGCCTGCAAGGAGTACGGTGTGAATTCTGATTTTATCAAGACTATTGACGTAAAGACAGGTCACACTATCATTCAGGTTGACAAGAATGCTCAGAACTGCATTCTGCTGTACGGCGGCGCAAATCAGTGCCTTACCGAGGAGTTCGTTGATGAAGTTCTGGGTAACTTTGAAAAGGGAGACATCCTCCTGCTCCAGAATGAAGTCAATATGCTTCCCTATATTATCGATAAGGCATATGAAAAGGGTATGCAGATCGCCCTGAATCCGTCACCATTTGATGACAAGCTTTCTGCTTG
>JAZNOB010000038.1:0-7436 GCA_045580565.1 Ruminococcus sp. | reverse complement strand
CGACGGGACTTGAACCCACACGTCGTTTCCAACACTAGCACCTCAAGCTAGCCTGTCTGCCTATTCCAGCACGCTCGCATTCAACTTGATTATTATAGCATATTTCCGGTGGCTTGTCAAGGGTTTTTTGAAAAAAATTCTCGGCAGACGTACTGGATAACTTTATTGAAAAACATATACCCTTGCAAGCGTCCGGAAAATATGCTATAATTAAACAGTAATTCTCAGAAAGGCGGTGACATAATGGAAAAGCTCAGGCTGCTGCGTGAATATTTCGGACACAGTGCCTTCCGTGAAGGACAGGAGGCTGCGGTAAACGCTCTTGTTGGCGGCAGGGATGTGCTTGCCGTTATGCCCACAGGCGCAGGAAAATCTGTATGCTACCAGCTGCCGGCAATGATGATGCCTGGCATCTCAATTATAATATCCCCTCTCATTTCCCTTATGAAGGATCAGGTAGAGGCTCTTCGTCAGGCTGGCATACCGGCTGCCTGTATAAACAGTGCACAGTCTCAGGAGGAATATCAGACCGTTATGCAGAAAGCACGTCAGGGACGCTACAAGCTCATTTACGTCGCTCCTGAAAGACTTCTGACTGACAGCTTCCTGTGGTTTGCGAAAAGCGTACACATATCCATGCTCACCGTAGATGAGGCTCACTGCGTTTCCCAATGGGGTCAGGACTTCCGGCAAAGCTATCTTGATATTGCCATATTTGCCGAACAGCTTCCCTCAAGACCCGTTATCGGTGCATTTACCGCTACTGCCACAAGCCAGGTGTGTCAGGATATTATCAGATTTCTGAATCTCTCTGAACCTGTAAGGATAACAACCGGATTTGACCGTAAAAATCTTTACTTCGGTGTGGAAAAACCACAGAATAAAACAAAGTTTCTCCTTTCTATGCTGAAAAAATACAGCGGAAAAAGCGGCATAATATACTGCCTTTCCAGAAAGCTCGTGGAGGAGGTCTGCGAGACCCTCTGCGATAACGGCTTTGCGGCTACACGCTATCATGCAGGTCTGTCACCCGAAGAACGAGCTGTCAATCAGGATAACTTTCTCTATGACAGGAAAACCATAATGGTCGCTACCAACGCATTCGGCATGGGTATTGACAAATCAAATGTCTCTTTTGTGATACACTACAATATGCCCAAGGATATTGAAAGCTACTACCAGGAAGCTGGCAGAGCCGGACGTGACGGAGAGCCTGCTGACTGCATATTGCTGTACAGCGGACAGGACGCACGTATAAACCAATTCCTCATTGAACAGGCACGGGAAAATACTGAGATCAGTGACCCAGCACTTAGAGAATCACTCATAACAAAAGCAAAGGAACGTCTCATGCGTATGACCATATACTGCACGTCAGTGGAATGTTTGAGAAGCTATATGCTGCGTTACTTCGGGGAGGCGTCCCCTTCTGTCTGCGGACATTGCTCCGCCTGTCTCGGAAAAACTGAGAAAAAGGATATCACCCTTGAAGCCATGAAGATAATTTCATGCATTTACAGAGGTCAGCAGAAGGGATACCATCTTAGCAAGACTATGACTGCTCAGATACTCACCGGAAGCACGAGAAAGACTCTCCTTGATATGCGCCTCGACAAGCTGTCTACATATGGCATCATGAGCGATTGCAGTGCTATTGAGGTACAGCACATGATCGAAGCCTTGATAGCAAGCGGTGATATCGGCGTTAAGCCTTTCAAGGAATATTCAGAACTTGTGCTCACACAGGAATCCGCTGCTATAATCCGCAAGGAAAAGCGTGTGGAAATACAGATTCCAAAACGTGAAAAGAAATCTGACATTCCTGATAATGCAAGCCCTGAGGAGGAAGCTATGTTCCAGCAGCTGAGAAAGCTCCGTGAAAAGCTTTCTATAAAAGAACACGTTCCGCCGTATGTTATTTTCTCAAATGCTGCGCTGCGTGATATGTGCCGGAGAAAGCCTGCAAATAAGCAGGAGCTTATGGAGGTTTCAGGCGTTGGTATGATGCGTGCTGAAAAATATGGTGATGTATTCATCAAAGAAATAGGTAAATTCAGATAAACACAAAGTCTCCCAAGGCATCAGAGCTTCGGGAGACTTTTTTACATACATATATAAGCTTAGTCGATCTCAGTGGTATAACACTTGAAAACATCCTCAACAAGCTTTTCGTCAGGCTTCTTTGTAAATGCGCTGACAACCGGAACAATGATGATAGACAGAACCATTACGATTGCACCCAGATTGATAGGTGATGCAAGATTCAGCGGGCAGAGACCTGCAACAGCTGCCTTCAGTTCAGGGAACAGACCAAAGCCGATGAGGAACATATGTGCACAGGTCAGACCGATGCCAAGAACGAAGCTTGTCCATACAGCAGCCTTTGTAACCTTCTTGCTGAACAGACCCCACATATACGGGCCAAGGAATGCACCTGCAAGTGCGCCCCATGAATAGGACATCAGTGTAGTAATAGAAGCATTCTTGTTGAATGCAATAACTACTGAAATCACAAGGAATACAGCAATGAGCACACGCATGATAAGCATTTCCTTATTTTCGTTCTCCTTCTTCATGCAGGGCTTTACAAAGTCGATAGTCAGTGTAGAGCTTGATGTGAGAACCAGAGAGGAAAGTGTGGACATTGATGCAGAGAGAACCAGTACCACAACCAGACCTATAAGCAGCTCAGGCAGAGCCTGTTCCAGCATATTGGGAACCATATTGTCAAATACAGGAGTCTCACCTTCTGCAACAGTATTGTACAGTCTGTCAAAACCGCCCATGAGGTATGAGCCGCCAGCTACTACCAGAGCAAATACTGTAGAGATAACTGTGCCCTTCTTAACTGCGTCATTGTCCTTAATAGCGTAGAACTTATGTACCATCTGAGGAAGTCCCCATGTACCAAGGGAGGTGAGAACTACTACACCGATAAGGTTTATTGGATCAGGTCCGAAGAGACTTGCAAATTCGCCCTTTGCAGCTGTCTCAGTTTCGATCTCAGCCATCTTGGAAACAGCCTCGCTCCAGCCGCCCTGACCATTGATAACGCATACTACTACAGCAACAATGCCGATAAGCATTACGATGCCCTGAACAAAGTCATTGAGAGCAGTGGCAGTATATCCGCCGAGAATAACGTATATTGCAGTGATAAGAGCCATTGCTACAATGATAATCTTATACGCAGATTCGGATTCAAGACCAAGTGCCATTGCAAAAAGTCTTGACAGTCCGTTATATACGGATGCGGTATAAGGAATAAGGAAGATGAATACAATAAGAGCAGCCGCAACCTTCAGGCTCTTTGAGCCAAATCGCTTCTCGAAAAATTCCGGCATCGTCTTTGAATTTGTATATTTTGTCATCATTCTTGTGCGCTTGCCCAGTACTATCCATGCAAGTGCACTGCCGAGGATAGCGTTGCCTACGCCGATCCATGCAGCGGATACACCGTAGCTCCAGCCGAACTGACCGGCATAGCCGATGAATACTACAGCTGAAAAGTATGATGTACCATAGGCAAATGCAGTAAGCCATGAGCCTACGCCACGTCCGCCAAGTACAAAATCGCTGACGGATTTTGTTTTTCTTGATGTGTAAATTCCGATGCCCAGCATAACCGCAATGTAAATGACAAGCATCGCAATTGTAATTCCTACCATTACAATTGCCCCCTTCTTATTTTAATGATTTAAAGCTTTAAAGACTTAAAGTGTTAAAGCATAATTATTTTAACAGATATTTCCCGTTTTGTCAAGCACACATCTGAAATTCGTCATTATGACAAAAAGCACCATCAGTTTTTATGCACAATAACAAAGCGGTGCAAGCCTACGCTCACACCGCTGTATCAGGCAGATTTATTTAAAAAGGTCTGCGCCTTAATTAAAGATATGTCAGGAACTGTGTGCAGAGTACAACCAGGATCAGAGCGATCGGATATGTGGCTGCATATGCAGATGCAACATTGGGAGTACCTGTCATATTGATAAGAGAACCGAGAGCCGGTGTACTTGTCATACCGCCGCAGATTGAACCGAGGTTGTTGAACAGGCTCAGCTTCAGAACGTACTTAGCAATGAAGAAGCCGATGAACATAGGAACGATCGTCATGATTGCGCCCCATACGAACAGCAGCGGACCGTATTCAGTCAGTGTTGCAACAAAGCCTGCACCACCGTCGATACCTGCGCCGATAAGGAAGAGCACCAGACCAAGCTCCTGGAAGATGCTGAGCATATGCTCATTAACCTTCAGGCTCAGCTTACCAATTCTGCCAAAGTGACCGAACAGCAGACCCATGATCAGCGGGCCGCCTGTTGTGCCCAGATTGAAGGAGTTGCCGCCGCCAAGCGGAATGTTGATTGCACCAAGGAGCAGACCAGCCATGATAACCAGTGCAAAAGAGCCAAGACCGAACTTGTCCATTTCAAAGAGCTTGCCGAGATTCTTCTCCTCTGATTTACCGCTGTCAACGATAACCAGCTTTGAACGCTCTTCGTCCATGTTTGCCTTGAGAACCTTAGGAATGATCTGTACGAACAGTACAACACCGATAACGCCGAAGGGATATGCAACTGCGTGACCAACGGAAATTTCCTTGAACTGCTCATCGGAAATAATGCCTTCAAGCGCACCCTGTGCTGCTGCAAAAGCAGGAGTACTTGTCAGAGAACCGGACATAAGACCTGTAGCCATTGCGGAGTTCATACCAGGTACGAGAATTGTGATCAGTGCACAGCAAGCTGCGCCTGAGAGAATAATAATTGCACCAAGAAGTACGTAGGACTTAGCATTCTTCTTGAGATTCTTGAAGAAGCTGGGACCTGCAATAAGACCAACTGATGTTACAAAGAGCACCAGACCCAGATTCTGCACAAGGCTCATGTAGTTTGCAATTGTGCCTGCACTGTCAGCCCATGCACCGCCCTCGCCTGTCATGATGCCGTTGAAGTGACCTGCAAACAGTGCAACCAGGAAGATCGCAGCTGTACCAAGGGATACGCCCTTGACGGAAATCTTACCGATAAGATAGCCAATTACGATAATCGCAAAGATGAAGAACAGCACGATTGCCATTGCCTTCATGTTGAAGATATACGTACCGGCAGCTTCTAAAAATTGGAATTTCATACGCCTCTCCTTATTATATGTTGTTTCTCAGGGCGTACCGGAAAACGCTGCATTTCCGCTTTCCGATACGTCCTGCCCAAAGATGCGGCTTCTGCCTGAAAAGCCTTGAAAATTATATCACAGTCCGGAAAAATTGTCAATACAGGTCAGCCTGCATACACCCTAAAATCGGTACTTTCTTTAGTTTTTCCCCAATAATGGGCAAAGTATTGGCACATACGCCAATTGTTATTATTTCCCTGTTCTGAAGTCCCTGCTGAAATTCGTGAAAAAAACCTGAATATCCTGAAAAAACCCTTTTCATTTCTGATAATATGTGGTATAATATTATCGTGCCCTGTGGCATGATACATCAGAAAGGAGATGTGTGAATTGGCTGGAAATAAAGATTCTGCAAAGGCAGCTAAGACAAAAAAAGAAATCAACGCTGCCGAAAGACGCAAGAGAAAAAGAAAACGTGCCTTTAAGAAGGCTATGGATATAGCAGCAGCTGTGCTGATTTTCGGTTTTTTCGGAGTTGCTGTAACTTTTCCTGTTGTAACAGGAATGGTCACTATAAATCCCATGACCGGCGAAGAAGCTATAGGAACTGTCAAGGAAACCGATGAGCACGGTGAGTTTGTTACCGAAACTACGGAAACACCTACAGAATCCTTATATGAAACGATCACTCTTGACAATGACGACATTTATAAGGGCGACCTTATTCTGGTAAACGCTGACTATCCGTTTGAGGGTGCGGCTGATGCCAGCATTACAACGCTCTTTGAACAGAAAACCGATTCCTACAGCGTAAGCGGTATGGATGTAAGTATGCAGGAGTCTGCCATTGAACCGCTCAACGATATGCTGGACGCTTTTTACAGCGAAACTGGTCACAATGACATTCTCATCGTTGATGCCTACCGTACACTTGAAAAGCAGCAGCAGCTTTATAACGCTGACCTTGAGCTGACTGGACTCGACACCTCTACCCTTGTAGCTCTGCCGGGACATAGTGAGCATGAAACCGGGTATGCTCTGGACTTTTCCCTTTTCTTCGCAGACGGTTCTTCCGGTGAATACGACGGAACCGGTGATTACGACTGGATCGACCAGCACTGTGCTGATTACGGATATATCCTCCGATATCCTGCCGACAAGACCGAGATAACCAAGATCCAGTATGAATCATGGCATTACAGATACATCGGCAAACCCCATGCCTACTATATAATGGAGCGTGGTATCTGCTTTGAGGAGTATATTGACGAGCTGAGAGAGCATACGATCGACGTTCCTCTGGAAATCGTTGACAGCGACGGCTCGGCTTATGCCGTTTATTATGTGCCTGCTGAAACTGAAAATACGGTAACATATGCACCTGTTCTCCCGGATCATCCCTATACCATTTCCGGAAACAATGCTGACGGCTTTATAATTACAGTTGACCTTGAAGAAAAGCGTGAGCTTGTATCATACACCAAGCCTGTAGAAGAGGTCACAGGCATCACTACAGATGAATACGGAAACGTAGTTACATCTGAACAGTCGGATAATACAGCGTCTACGACGACGACAACAACCGTTTACGCTGTAGGATAAATTTTTATACTGAAAGGAAGTAAAATCAAATGGCAGACGAAACAAAAAAGGTACCGGACAAAAAGAGCATTATAGCTGAGTTCAAGGAGTTCATCTCCAAGGGCAATGTACTCGACATGGCTGTAGGTCTTATTGTCGGCAGCGCATTCACTGCGATCGTAACATCTCTGGTAAACGACATTTTCACACCACTCATCGGCATCCTTATCGGAGGCATCGGCTTTGCTGAAATGACTATTACTGTAGGCACAGCAAACCTTGCAATCGGTCTTTTCATTCAGGCAGTTATCAACTTCCTGCTGACAGCTGTGTGTGTGTTTACTGTTGTAAAGATCATCAATAAGTTCCGCCGCAAGAAGGCAGCGAAGCCTGCTGAACCGCCCAAGCCTTCTAAGGAGGAGCTGCTCCTTACCGAAATCCGTGATCTGCTGAAGGAGCAGAACAAGAAATAAGCTTATCCCTCTACTATTCTACATAGGTGGAATGCCGTCTGATTATGTCAGGCGGCATTTCCTGTCCACGGTAATTTCCCTAGTAAACAAACTATGAACAAATCCAGAGATCAACAATATGATCCAGATAATCTGAATCAAGAAGACAGCGAAACTGCTTGTTAGGGATACTCTCCTTGAAAGAAGAATCCAATTTCAGAATGTTGATAACAATCTGACGAAGAATATTAAAATTCTCTGCAGAATCGCCTTTTCTGGCTC
>JAZNOB010000037.1:0-3808 GCA_045580565.1 Ruminococcus sp. | reverse complement strand
GTCCCGGAAAAGGTACTTCAATAATTGTAACTCTGAATAAGGCGTAACTTCATATTTTATACTGCGGCACTGTGTTTATCATAGTGCCGCTGAATTTTACTCAGATTTCACATTTACTGCGTTGTGGTTTTACAATAGAGGGATATAATAACCATGTTGTTTAAAACAAACACATTCTAAGGAGAGATTCAAATGGATATTTTTTCTGTAATCACACTATTTGGCGGTCTTGCGTTCTTCCTTTATGGTATGAATGTAATGTCTGAGGGGCTTGAAAAGCTTGCCGGCGGTAAGCTTGAAAGCATTCTTCGCAAAATGACTGCCAACCGTTTTGCTGCATTGGGACTTGGTATGGGCGTTACTATGGCGATCCAGTCATCATCCGCAGTTACCGTAATGCTGGTAGGTCTTGTAAACTCAGGTATCATGCAGCTTAATCAGACTATCGGCGTTCTGTTCGGCTCAAATATCGGTACTACCATAACAGCATGGCTGCTTACTCTTACCGGTATCGACGGCGACAATATCGCATTGAAGCTTCTGAAGCCAAGCTCTTTTTCACCAATACTTGCACTGATAGGCGTCGTTATGGTAATGATGTGCAAGCGTTCAAGAAACAAGGATATCGGACGTATTCTTGCAGGCTTTGCAATTCTTTTCACTGGTATGGAGTTTATGAGTGGTGCTGTTGAACCTCTGAAGGATTCTGAAGAATTCAGAAATCTTATGACAGCGTTCAATAATCCTCTGCTCGGCGTTGCAGCCGGTGCTATTATCACTGCGATCATCCAGAGCTCCTCTGCTTCTGTAGGTATCCTTCAGGCAATTTCCTCAACCGGTCAGCTTACTTACGGAATGTCTATTCCGATCATTATGGGTCAGAATATCGGCACCTGTATAACTGCTCTCATCTCAAGCATCGGTGTAAACCGCAATGCCCGCCGTGTTGCAGTTATCCATATTACATTCAATGTAATCGGTACACTTATCATCCTCCCTGTATATCTGCTTCTTGACTGGCTCATCGGCTTTGCTTTCACTGATTCTACTATTGATTATATGGGAATCGCTGTTGTCCACACTGTGTTCAACGTGATCACTACCTTTATGATTTTCCCATTCTGCAATATGCTGGAAAAGTTTGCTTACAAGGTTATCAAGAACAAATCCGAAGAAAAGGAAGAAACAATTCTTCTGGACGAGAGACTTCTCAATACACCTGCTGTAGCTATCGAAGCCTGCCGTTCTGCAACTATTAAGATGGCTCAGCTTTCCAGAGACGCTATACAGAAGGCTGTTGCGCTTCAGTTCAAGTATGATGAAGCTATTGCTGAAGATGTCCGCAGGCTTGAGGATGAAATCGATACTTATGAAGATAAGCTTAATGCCTACATGGTTCGTATTTCCAAGCATAGTATTTCTTCTGCAGACAGCAAGAAGGTCTCAAAGATGCTTCACTGCATTGGCAACTTCGAGCGTATCGGCGACCATGCCCTGAACATTATGGAAACTGCAAAGGAAATCCATGATAAAGGCATCCACTTCTCTGATGAGGCTATGAACGAGATCAGGGTTATCGTAAACGCTCTTACTCAGACTATCAATCTTTCTTTTGACGCATATACAGCTGACGATCTGAGCCTTGCTCGTCAGGTTGAACCTTTGGAAGAGGTTATCGACACACTTAATGTTGAGCTTAAAAATCGTCACATCAAGAGACTCCAGAACAACGCTTGTACTGTAGAACTGGGTTATATCTTCCAGGATCTGCTTACAAATGTAGAGAGAGTTTCTGACCACTGCTCAAATATCGCAGCTTGTCTCATTGAGGTCAACGAAAAGCAGGATATCCACGCTTACCTCCACGATCTCAAGAAAACAGATGAGAACTTCCAGAAGGCTTATCACCAGCATCTTGATATGTATTTCTTGGCTCTTGGTCAGCCTATTGAAACCGGCAGTGCTGTAGTTGTCACTGAGGACTAATACATAATAGTATTGCCGTCTGCTGTATGCAGACGGCAATTTGTGATTGACAAAAGCTATAAAATGTGCTAAACTGATAACAGTTTATGAAGAAAGGAAAACACTTAAGATGGATATGTTGATCGAGCCTTACAGCAGAAGCGTTTATTACTACGAAACTGACCGTATGGGAGTTGTGCATCACTCAAACTATATACGCTGGATGGAGGAATCCAGAATCGACTTTCTCAAAAAAGTCGGCATTCCCTATGACGATATTGAAAGATCAGGTCTTATGATACCTGTTCTCGAAGCGTCATGCAAGTATAAGTATGCACTTTGCTATGGCGATGAATTTGTAGTAATACCTCAGTTCGTGGACTACAACGGATTCAAGTTCAGTATCTCCTACGAGATATATAATAAGGCTACAAAAAAGCTTTGTGCCACAGCAACCTCCTCTCATTGCTTCACCGATATGAATATGAAGCCTGTCAGACTGAGCAAGGCTGATCCTGAACTGCATGAGAAATTTACAAAATCCATGGATGTAAGATATAATTTTGAAAGATAACAAAAAGAGACGGTACTCAGAGGTATCGTCTCTTTTTCTGTTTGCTATATCGTATTGAGCAGTTGTTGTATCTTACGGATATGCTGAAAATTGTAATCGCTGATAAGCTGTTTCTCAAAGAATTTCCAGACTACATGAAATGATGCCTCTGCAAAATCGGCACCGTCATCATCAGGACGATACACATCATAATTTCCCAGACTGATCAGATTTTTCGGGATACCTCTTGCTGAGGTAGTAAATATCATATAACCATAATTATAATTTCCGTCTATTCTCGGTCCTCCATAAGCAGTCAGACATCTGCTTCGCTTTGAAAGATCGGCAGAGTATTCAGCATAATCAGAAATCCAGCAGCGAACAACAGGATAAAGTTCCTCATTTTTCTTGCCATATCTGCACATTTCTCCGACCTGAAATATAATATATTTACCATCAAGACCTGACTCAACAGCAAGCTCGCTTTTCATCGGAAGAGCGAATGTATCGCCAGCTTTCCACGGACAGATATACTGACGCTTCTTGTATACACGCTTTTCCGGAGGCTGAGGTGAATTGAGGCGCTCTTTAAGCTCTGCAAGAACCTTTTTTCGGGCATCGCCAAGCTTTTGAGATTCCTCATACCAGACTGCAAGATCAGCACCTGATTCAATAAGAGAAAGTGCATGGCTCTTTACATTTTCTGACAGCCTGCCAAGCCGCCATTGCTGGTCAGCAAGTACAAACCAGAAATTCGGGCCATCCTCAATATCATCCAGAATGCCCTCATACTCGTCGATCATCTGCCGTTCAGCTTCTTCTTTGGGTACACCATCTGCGAGCTTTTCCTTATACTTTGTACGAATATCCTCAGCAAAATCGTTCTGGTTCAGTTTTACTCCCCATGCGCCCATTTAAACACACACTCCATTAAAGATTAAGATACGGCTTCAGATACTGACCGGTATATGACTCCTTGCAGGCTGCCACTTCTTCCGGAGTACCGCTGACAACAACAGTGCCTCCTCTGTCTCCGCCTTCGGGTCCAAGGTCGATGATGTGATCTGCGACCTTGATAAGATTAAGATTATGCTCGATCACCAGAACAGTATTTCCGCCGTCCGCAAGTCGCTGTAGAACATCCACAAGCTTATGGACATCCGCTGTATGAAGTCCTGTTGTGGGTTCGTCAAGGATATAGATAGTCCTGCCTGTTGCACGTTTGGAAAGCTCAGTGCTGAGCTTCACCCGCTGTGCCTCGCCGCCTGAAAGTGTGGTTGCAGGCTGACC
>JAZNOB010000036.1:0-1506 GCA_045580565.1 Ruminococcus sp. | reverse complement strand
CGTTATCGACCTTAAATATGACGACATCGGCACACGCCTTGAAAAGGTGGGCAGAAAGGCGAAAACTGAAATTGCCGAACCCATCATAAAAGAGTGGATGCCGAGGATCGAGGACGGTATTGAGTGGGTGTCTGATAATCTGGATGATCTGGTGCCTGTTGTGGAAACTGTAGGCACAGTTGCGCTTACTGCCTTTGCGGCGAAAAAGGTCGTCAATTTTGGCTCGAGCATCGTGTCCGGCGTAAAGGGTATATCCTCAGTAGTTACCACTCTCACTACAAAAACAATTGCCCAGACTGCGGCTCAGACTGCCCTGAATGCTACCAATCCCTTTGGATGGGCTGTGCTGGCGGTGGGTGCGGTTGGTGCGCTGGCGGCTATAGCGGCGTCCAGTGCTAAAGAGTATGACGACATGGTGGATCACTTCTCCGAGCTGACAGAAGCTGAAGAAGAAGTACGCCTGAAAACTGAAGAAGTTGTCGGTCAGTATAACGACTGGAAAACAGCCAAAGACACGGCAATAAATGAAAAGCAGTCAGAGTTTACTTATTATGACGAGCTGTGGACTGAACTTCAGGGCATCGTTGACCAGAACGGCTTCATCAAGACTGGTTATGAGGACAGAGCTAAATTTATCACAGAAAAGCTCGGAGCTGTAACTGGTGAGGAAATCAGGATAGTTGACGGGCAGATACAGAAGTATGACGAGCTGACTAAGAGTATTGAAAACAGTCTCCTCATGAAGAAAGCTGAAGCTATTCAGGGTGCTATGGGTGATGCCTACGACGAAGCTATAACTGCTGTGTACAGGACAGACGACGAAAACGCTCTTACTGTAATGACTACAGAGCAGGAACAGCTTGAAGCTCAGAAACAGGATCTTGCTGATGCTGAGGCGGAATACGAAAGACTCAAAAGTCTTGGACTGAATGCGTGGTCGGAAGAAGTCTATGGTACATCGGTTCTTGCACATCAGAATCAAGCTGCATACAACGAAGCTCTTGCAAAAGCAAAAGCAGAGGCTGAGGGACTGTACAACAAGATCTACATTGGCACTGAGGACCAAAAATCACAGATTGAGATTGTACGTGAAGCTGAAAACGCCTATGCTGACTATATAGCTATCATAGAAAACTATCAAACATTAGAAACAGCACTTGATTCCGGCGGTGAGGACGTAGAAAAGGCTCTGCTTGAAATGCAGTACAACTTTAAGGATAGTACTCAGGCAACAGCAGAACAGCTCGAAGATCAGACCCAGAACTACAAAGACGAACTCAAACGCCTGAAAAAAGCTGTACAGGACGGCGTTCCCGGAGTGACTCAGGAACAAGTCCGGCAGATGCAGATGCTGGTATACTCCAGTGAGAGAGAGCTTGCGCACGCTGGACCAAAATACAAGGCTCAGGCTGATAACGCCATGAGCGAGTATAACGGTGCAATAATCGGCGGTACAGAGGGCACACGCAATGCAGCAGCAAGCGTGAGGGATGCGGCAGTCGACGA
>JAZNOB010000035.1:0-3429 GCA_045580565.1 Ruminococcus sp. | reverse complement strand
CCTGCTCCGAGAAAGTCCGTGGTCTGCATATAGTCGATACCGGCTACACAGCACCGCCCTCTCAGCAGATCAAAGGGTATAGGACGGTTGCACGCCTTCATGTTTTCGTAAGTCGTTACGCCGTTCTCCATGATTTGTGGCGGCATATTCATACGGCGTTCCATAAATGCAGGATTTGCCGCAGGGTTGTCCATGTACGCCACATACTCTCTGCGCAGACGTTTCAACAGGTCGTTCCTGAAGCGCAGTGACGGATTTGCCATGTGCCAGTTCTTCTCGTCATGCACCTCGTCTGCGTTATTCAGCTTGCAGACAAAATACAAAACGCCGTTGTCGGGCTGTTCGCCGTGCAGTACCTTTTCAGCAGTTTCAAGAGTGTCGTCAAAAGGTCCGCCTCTTATCTTGCCGTTGGTGGAGATAAGAGTTTCACGGGAATGAGGCTTTTTACCGAAACCAGTACGACCTACCGTCAGCAGGTCATAATTTTCGTAGGCGTGTACCTCGTCAAAATTTATCTTGCCCTGTCTGCCGCCGTCCTTGGTAGAGGCATTAGAAGTCTTGAAGCTGTACTCCGAGCCGGTATCCGTATTTGTTATCTTCTCCAGATTCCACTTAAAATGCCGGCTGAGCTTCTGCTTGTTATCTTCAAGCACCTGCCAGACCTCCATAAAGCTGGTTTTCGCCTGATCTTCGGAGTTTGCGAAAGTATCTATGTGGTAGTTTTTAACGCCGTGCGCCTTGCTGAGCAGGCAGAAGTCCTCAAAGGACAGAAAGCCGTTTTTGCCTGCGCCTCGTCCCACTATGCAGGTAAGGTCAGGGTATCGGGGGTCGCCATCCGCATCGAATACACAGTTGTGGAGCGTGAAGCAGAATTTCTCCCAGTCAAAGAGACTATACGGAAAATACTTCTGATAGCTCATGTAGACGGCGAGCCTTTCAAGGTCTATGTACAGCTCCTCTTCCTCGATAGTCTTTTTCACCAGTGTGATCAGCAGATGCTGTTCCTCGCATGAGGGATATTCGCCATGCTCTACGTAGTCAATGTACTCGGTGATCTCCGGCGGCAGATTTTCAAGGGTCAGTCGTTCCACTCAGCATCACATCTCATCATCTTCAGGGCTGAGGATCTTCGAGGGTTCGAGCTCGAGGTGTTTTGCAATGGCAAGCATCTGTTTGTTTGTGTCACGCAGTTCCTTCAAGGACGGATTGGGTTTGAGCGTTTCAAAGCCTGACGAGGTAGTATACGGCACGTTCGCACCACGCTCCTCAATGTCAGCCTTCAGCTCCTGTGCAGCTTCCCAGAATGTCATATAATCCGCAGCCATATCAAGCAGCGCAGAGGTCTTTATTCCCTTGATTTCAAGCTGTTCAATAATGCTTTTGTAGGTCTTTTTGTATCCCTTGCTTTTCAGCTTTTTCTTGGCAGTACCGCTGTTTTCAGTCAAATCCTTTCCCTCCTTTTCCGGAAAATCCCCGTGAGAGGCGTGCTTTCGGTATTGTCTACCCTTCCCCGCAGTGTAGCGTCCCTCCCGGAAAACCCGTTTTTTTACCCGGGGGTACCCATTACCACTGCTCTTCGTTGGTGTAGCCTTGCCTGCGCTTCTTATGCCACTCGCTCGGGTGCAGCAGCTCATGACAGTCTCTGCAAACTGCGATAAGATTTCTTTTCCGGCTGCCGTCCGGTGCTGTATAGTATCTCTCATAAGCAAGATCAGGTCTGTCTTTAAGATGATTTACATGGTGAGCTATAACACCTCTGCCGCATCTTCCACGGCTTTTGCACATCTGGCACTCATGCTTCTGCTCTGCGATAACTGCATGAGAGAGCCTGCGCCAGTAGTGATCGTTGTAAAAATCATGTTCATTGCCTGATGCTATGAGAGTTTTAATTTGATCTGTTGTATACATAATCCCATCTTACCAGATTTGTAGTCGAGTTTGTGACCCTTTTTTTCAGGCGCAAAAAATACGCACCCCGAAGGATGCGCATTTGATCTTATTCCCTGAGTCTTGCCAGTGTGCTGTAAAAGCGGCTGCGCAGTCTGTAAAACTGACGCCGTCCCATGGGTACAGCGCCCAGACGCTCATAAGGCATATTCTGATTTGTCACATGATTTTTCAGCGGCTCATACATTCCTGCATCCGCAACCAGATGGAGTGCAGTCTCGATCATGTTGATATGCTGCATATAGATACTTGCTCTGCCGTCCGTATGATTTTTTATGTACCGGAATTTATCCTCATACTGATAGCAGAACCATTTCAGCTCCTGTTCTGACATCCATTGCAGCCGTGGTTTCTTCAAAGGCTTTCCCTCACTTTCGTCTGTTGTATTCCTTTCGCTTCTGTGCACTCCGTGCAAGAGTATAATCGGCATTCTCAGCGTCAGCTTTACGCTTGCGCTCTATATGCTTATCAAGGAGCAGCCGGTATATCTTGTACTTTGCGCAGTCTGAGTGGCAGTCCTGACGCCGCTTATTGCATCCGTCACATGGGCACGGTGTGATCTTACTCAGCTCCATGATCGTCACCCATCCGACAAACACGCCCATACTGCGATCAGCGCAAAAAGCATAAATAATAATACTCCCATATCATCTGCTCCTTTCATCCTTCCAGATCTCCACCAGTTCTTTCCGGCTTATGCCTCTGCCATAGGCACGGGCGATCCGCTTATCATCCCACGGTGCCCCCTCCTGTATTGCCTTAATGTCCTCGTCGATGATGCAGTCCTCGTGGTAAAACTTCCGGCACATCCTGCCGCTTATAAACGTGGGAGCTACCGGCTCACCGCATATCCGGCATGGCACGATACGAGGATTCCGGCGAGCCTTTTCATGGTAGGCTTTGCGTGCCGCCTCACGGATTTCCGGTCTTTGTGCACGCTCTTTCCGGTGTGCTGCATTTCTGATCTTCCGGCACTCGTCCGAGCAGCAGCAGTAGCGTGAGTTGTTCACTTCAATTTGTTTGCCGCAGATGATGCAGGGTTTAGTTATCATGGGCGTTGTCCTCCGGTTTGTAGGGGTCGGGCAGAGGCATCCAGGCGAGAACATTCCTCAATTTTATCCAGTTACGCCATGTTTTCCCATTCCAGCGAGCCAGTTTCATGGCAGGTATATTTCGCCGTTTATAAGCAACAATATACCAACCGTTTACCTCAGGCGATTTCTTCGTTACTGGTATCCAGTACTGCATTTCAATACCCTTGTCATAAAGTCTTGATGCTCTAAGTAATGCTACCGCTTTTTCTCTATCACAAAAAAATTCAAGTTTTGGCATCTTCAATCAGTCCTTTCTAATCATCCACATCCAGTATCTGAACATTTTCTATACCACAAAAGTATTGCAGAACCTTTTCGAGTTCTTCATCTGTAAAAACTCTCTCATCATCAATAAAAAATTCTGCTTTAAATGTGTATGTCATTTTTA
>JAZNOB010000034.1:0-5155 GCA_045580565.1 Ruminococcus sp. | reverse complement strand
CCCCTTACTAAGGGGAGGCTTTCATGGTGTGCCTTCGGCATATATAAACTACAATTTATATCTCCTCGACCATTACACATATCACCAGCGATTATTCATATCGTTCCCGAATCCCATTAAGCCAACTGTATTTTCTCGCAGCATCCTCCTGAGCCTTTGAGAAAAGCGTTTCTGCACAGTCGGGATTTATCTTTCGTACTGATTGAAACCTCATTTCACCTGAAATAAACTCGTGAAAATCAAGTGACGGCTCCTTGCTGTCGATGATAAGGGGATTTTTACCTTGCTTCAGAAGCTCCGGATTGAATCTGAACAGCTGCCAGTATCCGGACTGAACAGCCTTTGCCTGCTCATGCTGGGATGAACCCATGCCTGACTTTATACCGTGTGCGATACAGGGCGAATAGGCTATAATCAGCGACGGTCCGTTATATCTCTCAGCCTCGGTGAATGCCTTGATAGTCTGGTTGTAGTCAGCACCCATTGCAACCTGAGCAACGTAAACATTCTCATAGGTCATCATCATAGCTGCAAGGTTTTTCTTCTGAGTGCGCTTGCCGCCGGATGCAAATTTCGCCTCAGCACCGATAGGTGTCGCCTTTGAGGACTGACCACCGGTGTTGGAGTAGACCTCTGTATCGAACACCAGAATGTTTATATCAATGCCGGATGACAGTACATGATCAAGACCGCCGAAGCCTATATCATAGGCGAAGCCGTCGCCGCCGAATACCCAGCAGGATTTTTTTGAGAGGTTCTCCTTCTCGGACAGTATTTTCGCCATATCGGGTGTTCTTTCACTTTCCGGCACTGCTTCAAGCTCATGGATCAGCCTGTCGCTTGCGGCTGTATTTTCTTCACCATCGTCGAATGTGGATATCCATTCAGCGGCGGACAGCTGGATATCTCTTGACAGCTTTTCCTCGGATATCAGACCTTCAGCGTGATTTTTAAGCCTCCTGCGGAGTGTATCATGAGCCATAAGCATACCCATACCAAATTCTGCGCCGTCCTCAAATAGAGAGTTTGACCATGCAGGACCTCGTCCATCTGGTGTGACTGTATATGCAGCAGAGGGTGCGGAGTGTGCCCAGATAGATGAGCAGCCTGTTGCATTTGCGATATACATTCTCTCTCCGAAAAGCTGTGTTGCCAGCTTAGCATACGGCGTTTCGCCGCAGCCTGCGCAGGCACCGTGAAATTCAATCAGGGGCTTTCTCAGCTGACTGCCCTTGATGGTGGAGCTTCTGAATTTACCGAGAACATCCGGCTTCTGCGGAAGAGCTTTGCCGTAGTCGAAAAATTCCTGACGCTCAGATTTTTCAGCGGCAGGCTTCATTACAAGAGCCTTTTCGCCTCTTTTACCGGGACATACAGCCGCACATGAGCCGCAGCCTGTGCAGTCAGCTTCAGAAATAGTCACAGCGAAGTTTTTGTCCTGCATTCCGTTCATAGGCAGCGTTTTCATGCCCACAGGAGCGTTTGCGGCTTCATCCTGATCCATAACAGCGGGACGTATAACGGCGTGGGGACAAACATAGGAGCAAAGCGTGCACTGAATGCAGTTTTCCGGTATCCATACGGGTATATCTTCTGCTGTATTTCTTCGTTCATGTGCAGTAGTACCAGGCGGAAAGCTGCCGTCTGCGTAGGGAAGAAAGGCTGATACCGGCAGACTGTCGCCATGCTGCTTCGTGATGGACTTCTGGAGATTTTCAACATAGTGGAGAGTTTCGGGTCTGTCGGGCAGGAGCTTTTGGTCAAGAGCCTCATCCTTGCAGTCCTTCCAGCTGTCGGGAACTGCAATTTCTCTTACTTCGCTCATACCCTTTTCGATAGCATCAAAGTTCATCCGTACGATCTTATCACCCTTTTTCCTGTAGGATACCTCTGCCGCTTCCTTCATGAGGGTGAGTGCGTCCTGTTCAGGGATTATACCTGTGACCTTGAAAAATGCCGCCTGAAGAATCGTGCTTATCTTGCCGTTAAGACCGGTTTCCTTGCCGATGGACATAGCGTCGATTATAAAGAATCTGATGTTATGCCGGGCAATATATCTTTTCACCTGACCGGGCAGGTATTTTTCAAGCTCGTTTTCCTTCCAGCCGCAGTTCAGCAGGAATATGCCGCCGTCCTTGATCTCCTCTGCAATGGCAAACTTGTGCATATACACAGGATTATGACAGGCTGCAAAATCCGCACGCTTTATAAGATATGGCGCACGGACAGGATTTCTGCCGAACCGGAGATGTGATATAGTCAGCCCTCTTGATTTTTTGGAGTCGTATTCGAAATAAGCCTGAACATTCATATCAGTGCTTCCGCCGATTATCTTGATGGACGCCTTGTTTGCGCTTACCGTGCCATCGCCGCCCAGTCCCCAGAACTTGCACTCATATATATCAGGTGACAATACCTCTGTCTCATACTTTACCGGAAGTGACAGGTGTGTTACATCGTCTTCAATGCCTACTGTAAATCTGCGTTTGGCTGTGTTTTCAAGAACTGCCTTTATCTGCGCAGGCGTTGTATCCTTGGAGCTGAGTCCGTATCTTCCGGAGAATACAGGAATGCTGCTGAACCTGCTGTCCTTCAGTGCGGCGAGTACGTCAAGATACAAAGGCTCGCCAGCTGAGCCAGCTTCCTTTGTGCGGTCAAGGACAGTGATTTTCTTTACGCTTGCCGGCAGAGATTCAAGAAAGTGCTTCACGCTGAACGGACGATAAAGCCTTACCTTGATAAGCCCGTACTTTTCTCCGTCTGCATTAAGAGACTTTATTGTTTCCTCGATAGTTTCAGTCACAGAACCCATTGCGATAATTACGTGTTCAGCCTGAGAGCTTCCGCAGTAGTCGAACAGATGATAGTCAGTTCCTATCCTGCTGTTGATGTCATCGAATACATTCTGCACCACAGATGGCAGTCTGTCATAGTACTGGTTAGAGGCTTCTCTGTTTTGGAAAAATATATCCGGATTCTGAGCAGAGCCCATTATCTTGCTGTGATGAGGATGGAGCGAGCCTTTTCTGAAGTCACGGAGTGCCTCCATATCCATCATATCACGGAGAGTCTCATAGTCCCATACTTCGACTTTCTGCATTTCGTGGGACGTTCTGAAGCCGTCGAAGAAATGGATGAATGGTATCCTGCCCTTTAAAGCCGCAAGATGAGCAGCGGGTGCAAGGTCCATTACCTCCTGCACACTTGCTGATGCGAGAATAGCTGCACCAGTCTGACGGCAGGCGTATACATCCGAATGGTCGCCGAAAATTGACAGCGCATGGGCTGCCACTGTTCTTGCCGCAACATGAAATACACCCGGCAGAAGCTCGCCGGCGATGCGATAGATGTTCGGTATCATGAGCAGCAGTCCTTGTGATGCAGTAAAGGTGGATGTGAGAGCGCCTGCAATAAGCGAACCGTGAACAGCTCCTGCTGCACCGGCTTCAGACTGCATTTCTGCAACCTGCACAGTCTCACCGAAAATATTCTTTCTGCCGCCAGCCGACCATGCGTCAGTATATTCTGCCATTCCGGAGGATGGTGTTATGGGATAGATCGCCGCATTTTCAGTATAGGCATAAGCAGCGTGAGCTGCCGCCTGATTGCCGTCCATTGTTAAGAACTTTCGTTTCATGCAATACCTCTTTCCTGATAATATAATTTATATTATTATGCGCAGCAAGACTTGTTTTTTGCATGGATGAATTGACTTTTTATTTGGCTGATGATATAATCTAAATAAGTGCATATAAAGGAGATGTAAGGATATGAGCGGAAATACAGCCTGTCGTTTGTTCAAACGCTGCGGCGGATGTCAGCTTCGGGAAAGCTACGGTGAGCAGCTTGCATGGAAGCAGGCGAAGGTAAAGAGGATGCTTTCAAAGTTTGCGTTCTGCCAGAATATAATCGGCATGAAGAACCACTATAACTACAGAAACAAGGTTCAGCACGGCTTTTATACAAATCCCAGCCGTCAGATAATATCAGGAATATTCCAGTCAGGCACCGGACGCATAGTGCCCTGTGACAGCTGCATGCTTGAGGATAAGGATGCGGATAAGATAATCTGTACGATCAAGAAGCTTATGCAGTCATTTAAGCTTTTCCCATATAACCCGAATACAGGCAAGGGTATCATACGTCATGTTATGATACGCAAGACTGAAAAGAATTGTTGACGAAACCGGTGCAGAGATTATCCTCTCGTCATCATGGAGAATCTACTACTTGGAATTCATCGAGAAAGGCTATCATGCGGATGATGAAAAAATTCTTGCACTTCACAGCTATTTTGAAAAATACGGTCTGAAGGTTGCAGGCAGGACGGATTATACAAGACATTCCGGACCTGCCAGCCGTCCGGATGAGATTCACAGATGGATTGCAGATAAGGAAGATCTTGAAAGCTTCTGCATTATTGACGATGATGCTTTCTATATGTGGAAATGGCTGTCGCAGTTTCTCGTGATTACAAGAGTGCGTACAACGAACGAAAGAGGATATCCGGACTGGCAGCGGACTCTTTCCGATGCGGATGTGGAGAGGTCGATTGCAATATTGAACCGGGACAACAAAGCGGCAATTAAGGAGCAGTTCTGAAGTTGGATGCCTTAAACAACAAACGAACTTCTCTTGGCTCTGAACAAGAAAGTTAACCAATATGAGCTGCGTGATGAGAACGGAAACCGTATCGGATCTAATACAGCTTATGATAAACAGTACATGGAAGGACGGTACAATGCTGATCAATATTTGAACGATCCAGCAGAGCGACTATGGTTGTTTTAAATAACGCATATTATTTAGGTGTTATACCGATTATTAAAGTATTTAGATCATAGTGACATTTTTGTTTATTAAAGTAGCCTTCGTTTATTCTAACACAAGAGATTCTTGAGTGCTATTGCATTGTATGTCGATTTTGTGTGAACGAAAAGAAAAACCGTAACAAATTGTGTGAAAAGCTGATTTCGTATTGACATTTTTTCACTTTTGTGTTATGATATAGTTGTAGTTTGAACGAAAGTGGAGGAATACTCTATGACAAATGCTAATGTGCGTATTTCAGGTGTTAAACTACATAATCTTAAGAATGTTGTAGGGGGGTATTTGTCTTTTGACAATCCTAGAAAGAATTATAGAGCGAGTGTTG
>JAZNOB010000033.1:0-37456 GCA_045580565.1 Ruminococcus sp. | reverse complement strand
CCAGCTCCCTTTCTCAAAGGGAGCCTTATGCGGAAATTCGACTTTTTCTACAAGCTGCGGTCAGCTCTGCACGCCCTTTGGGTGCCCCTCCCTTTAACAAGGGAGGCTTATGGCGTTTACCGTAACAGAGCGACAAACTACAATTTACAATCCCTCTGAATAATCCCTTATCACCCTGCCCATACTCTCACCGAGGTGAGTTATATGAAAAAAATGGAAGCCGCAGCGATAATCGGTATGGCAGGAGCTGTTCTTTTATCATCATTCGGAAGCAGCGCAGTAACTCAGAACAGCATTGAAGGCGATGTACTGAGGATGCACATACTCGCAAATTCCGACAGCGCAGATGATCAGCTGCTGAAATATGCAGTCCGTGACGCAATCCTTGAAAAGGGCGCTGTGTATTTTGAAAATGCTGATTCATTCGAGGACGCAAAATATACCGCAGAAAGCAGCCTTCAGCATCTTGAGGAAATCGCCCGTGAAACAGTAGCAGCGGAGGGGAAAGACTACGCTGTAAATGCAGAGCTTGTAACGATGGCGTTTGATGAGCGCACATATGAGAATGTCACACTGCCAGCTGGAGTTTACGACGCTGTAAGAATAAACATCGGAGAAGCAAAGGGTCAGAACTGGTGGTGCGTTATGTATCCGCCGCTGTGCGTTCCGGCAGCAGATGATGATGAGACAGAGCCTGAGCTGTATTTCACGGAGGATGAGGCGGAAATGCTCAGAGAACCTCAGAAATTCCGCTATAAGCTAAGATGCGCTGAATGGTTTCAGGAGCTGTGGGATAGGTTTTGTGAATAGTTTGTAAAAATTGAGGATGTGTGCTTGACTTTGGAGGATATATAGTGTATACTATTCAGAGTAAACAAAGCAGAGCATCACAGTTCTCACCGTTTGGTAAGTAAATCGAAACGGTCAATACATTCGCTATGACATAAGCCGATGTGCAGATTGTCAGACGAGGTATCAGGAGAGTGCTCACAGTGTGATGCACTCATTTTTGTTTGTAATTAAAATGTTTGGAGGTGCTGGCTTATCAGCAAACAGGAGCTGCAGATCAATGAGGAGATCCGTGATAAGGAAATTCTGGTCATTGACGCCGATGGAACAAAGCTGGGAAATATGTCTGCAAGAGACGCACAGAAGCTTGCATACGATCAGGATCTTGACCTTGTTAAGATCGCACCGCAGGCTAAGCCGCCGGTATGCCGTATAATGGATTACGGCAAGTATTGCTTTGAACAGCAGAAGCGTGAGAAGGAAGCCCGTAAGAATCAGAAGGTCGTAGCGATCAAGGAGATCAGAATGTTTTCTGCGATCGACACACATGACTTTGAAACAAAGGTCAATCAGGCAAAGAAGTTTCTTGAGGGCGGCGACAAGCTGAAGGTATCAGTAAGATTCCGTAAGCGTGCAATTGCACATCCGCAGATTGGCGAGGAGCTTCTTGAAAGATTCAAGGAAGCGTGTGCAGCTGTTGGAACAGTTGAAAAGCCTGCAAAGATGGAAGGCCGCAGCATGGTCATGTTCATTTCACCGAAGGCATCCAAGTAAAAGGAGGATATATCAATGGCAAAGGTTAAGACAAAGACACATTCTGGTGCAAAGAAGCGTTTTAAGCTGACAGGTTCCGGCAAACTGAAGTATCAGAAGACAAACAAGAGACACAGACTGACACAGAAGGACACAAAGCGTAAGACAATCGCTGGAACTGCAGGTGTAGCTGATGTTACAAATGCACCGGCACTGAAGAAGCTGCTGCCGTATCTCTAATCTGAGAAAGCGCATTAAGGAAAACAAATAACAGAAAAATCGGAGGTAGAAGATTATGGCACGTGTTAAGGGTGCAATGATGACTCGTAAGAGAAGAAATAAGACACTGAAGCTGGCTAAGGGTTACTGGGGCAGCAAGAGCAAGCACTTCAAGATGGCTAAGCAGGCCGTTATGAAGTCCGGCAACTATGCTTATGTTGGCAGAAAGCAGAAGAAGAGAGAGTTCAGACAGCTCTGGATCACAAGAATCTCTGCTGCTTGCAAGATGAATGGCATGAACTATTCTACATTTATGAACGGCTGCAAGAAGGCTGGCATCGAACTGAACAGAAAGATGCTGTCTGAAATCGCAATCACTGATCCTGCAGGTTTCACTGCAATCGTTGAGAAGGCAAAGGCAGCTCTGTAAAAAGTAATCTGAACACGCTCTGCTAATAACGGAGCGTGTTTTGTTATAAAGGAGGACCTCTGTATGGGCAGGGTGTATCAGGAGCTTACTGCAAAGGACAATCCTGCAGTAAAGCTTTATAAAAAGCTGGCTGGAAGCAAGAAGGCAAGAACCGATGAAAGGGCATTTGTGCTTGAGGGATACAGACTTGTGTCAGACGCTCTGGCTAATGGTGCAGCTGTAACAAAGCTGTTTATAACAGCCGGTGCTGATGTAAAGTACGGCGATGAGCTGTGCGGTATGGCTGATGAGAAATGCCGCATATACCGGATATCTGATGAGCTTGGAAGACATATGGCTGAGACTGAGGCTACTCAGGGCGTGTTTGCTGTGTGCAGTCTGCCTAAGGAAAAGCCCCTTTGCGAATTTGTAAAAAAAGACGGCGTATATGCAGTTCTTTACCAGCTTCAGGATCCTGGCAATGCCGGTATGATCCTTAGAACAGCTGACGCTCTTGGAGTTGACGGTGTCATTTTTTCAAGGAGCTGCGATATATACAGCCCGAAGGTCGTTCGTGCAACAATGGGCTCATTATTCCGAGTGCCGGTTGCGGTATGCTCTGATGTGGACGAAATATTCAGAGAGCTTTCCGGAGCCGGTATAGAAAGCGACGCAGCTGTAGTGAGAGGCGATGCTGTTACGGCTGGAAGCTGTTCCTATCCTGAGAACGGCAGAGCTGTGTGGATCGGCAATGAGGGCAACGGTCTGCCTGATGAGATATCCGACAGGTGCCATAGGCGCATCACTATACCCATGCACGGAAATATAGAATCTCTTAATGCTGCAATGGCGGCTGGTATTCTCATGTGGGAAATGACGAAAGGCAGTGACAGAAAATGAAGCTTGAATACTGGTTGTGGCTTGTGCTGGTGATGGGTGCAGGCAATCCTAAGATATGGGATATTATCCATGTTACAAAAACACCGGAACGTGCATATGATATTCTCAAGGATCCCTCTCAGCGGCAGCGGTTTCACCTTAATGAAAACCAGAAGCGCAATGCTGCCAACAATACTCTTGAACACGCAAAGAAGATCATCACTCTCTGCGAAACGAAAAATATATCCATTACATATTACGACCACGAAAGCTATCCTGAGCAGCTCAGGCATATTCATAACGCTCCTGTAGTACTATTTTATCAGGGCGATATTGACATATTATCAAGATACGCTGCGGTTACTGTAGTAGGAACAAGAAAGCCCACTGAGTACAGCGTCCGTGTTGCGGACAGGATATGCAGTGACCTTGCCAAAACAGGCGTCGTCATAGTAAGCGGATTCGCTATAGGAATAGATTCAGCGGCTCACAGAGCAGCGCTTCTTTCAAAGGGCAGGACTGTTGCAGTCCTCGGCTGCGGCATAGATGTTGATTATCCCAGAAATAATGCGTCTGCAAAGAAGTATATCGTAAACAACGGTCTGCTGCTGACAGAATTTCTTCCGGGCACAGAGCCGCTTCCCAGAAATTTCCCTGCGAGAAACAGGATAATGTCCGCTATAAGTCTGGGAACACTTGTGGTTGAGGCATCGGAGCGAAGCGGCGCTCTTATTACAGCATCCCTTGCTCTTGAACAGGGCAAGAGTGTTTTCTGCATTCCGCCTGCGGATTTATTTGACAACAGGTATGCAGGTGTGGTAAAATATCTCCGTGACGGTGCGATTCCGGTATTCAGCTATCTTGATATTATAAATGTATACTACACTGACTATGCACATAAACTAAAGCCGTCTGTGCTTTTCGATATGTCGCACAGTGCAGATGAATCTTCGGTATTTCCGGAAAGCAGCGAAAGCGGCACCAGAAGCAGGACAGTCTCAAAAGACAGAAAAAAGGCTGAGATTGAAGCTGCGGATGAGAAAACAGATGAGGAAGCTGAAGGCACATCAGAGGAAAAACAGCATGAGGAGGTCTCAGAAAAGCGGGAAGTGAAGGACTTTTCAGGACTTGACGGACTTGAGCTGAGAATAGCGGTTCTCCTGTCGCAGGAGCACCAGATGCATATAGACGCAATAGTAGAACGCCTTGAGGTGGATGAAGACGAGGCGGCGTCGGCTCTTACGGAGCTGTCAATAAGCGGCTATATCACACGTTTTTCCGGACAGTGCTACGGTATCCTTTAGAAAGGAGTCGGCTCTGAGAAATCAGAGCAGGTTGATATATGGCAAATCTTGTAATAGTAGAGTCGCCGGCAAAGGCGAAAACAATACAGAAATATCTGGGCAAGGATTATGATGTAATTGCATCTATGGGTCATGTCCGTGACCTTCCCAAGTCAAAGCTGGGTGTTGACATAGAGAATGGCTTCACTCCTCAGTACACTGACATGAAGGGCAAGGAGGACGTTATAAAGCAGCTGAAATCACGGGCAAAAAAATGCGACCGTGTATATCTCGCAACTGACCCTGACCGTGAGGGTGAGGCGATCTCATGGCATATCGCCCATATGCTTGGTCTTGACATGGAGGACAACAACAGAGTTGAATTCAATGAGATCACAAAAACAGGTATTTCTCATGGTATGGAAAATCCCCACAAAATCGACGTTGATCTTGTCAATGCGCAGCAGGCAAGGCGAATCGTTGACAGAATCGTGGGCTACAAGCTCAGTCCTTTCCTGTGGAAAAAGGTAAGACGAGGACTTTCCGCAGGACGTGTGCAGTCTGTAGCTGTACGTCTTGTTGTTGACCGTGAAAATGAGATAAAGGCATTCGTGCCGCAGGAATACTGGTCAGTTGACGCTAAGCTTTCCGCAGCTTCTTCAAGGAGAGTGTTCTCCGCAAAGCTGACTGCTGTTGACGGCAAGCGTGTTGACAAGACTGAGATCGGCACAAAGGAAGAGGCTGACGCACTTCTTGCAAGACTTGAGGGTGCACAGTTTACCGTTACAAAGGTGAAGAAGCGCATTACCAAGAAGCATCCGGCAGCTCCTTTTATTACATCCACACTCCAGCAGGACGCATCATATCGTCTGGGCTTCCAGTCCAAGCGTACTATGAAGGTGGCACAGGAGCTTTACGAAGGCGTCGAGGTTGACGGAATGGGCGCAATGGGTCTTATTACCTATATGAGAACAGACAGCCTGCGTATTTCGGATGAAGCAAGAGCTGCGGCTAATGATTATATCAGAGAGACATATGGTGAGGATTACCTTCCGCCGGAGCCTCGTGTATATAAGTCCAAAAAGAATGCTCAGGACGCTCATGAGGCGATCAGACCCTCTATGCCGTCCCTTACTCCGGCGAGACTCAAAAGCAGTCTCAGCTCCGACCAGTTCAAGCTGTATAAGCTTATCTGGGAGAGATTTATAGCAAGCCAGATGGCAGACGCATCCCTTGATACAGTTTCTGTTGATATCACAGCAGACAGCTGCCTTTTCAAGGCAAGCGGCAGTACTGTACGCTTTGACGGCTTTACTGCACTTTACGAGGAGTCCAAGGACGCAAAGGGCGAGAATAAGAACCTGCCTGAGCTTGCAGAAGGCGATGTGCTGAAGGTTCGCTCTCTTGAGGGCAACCAGCACTTTACACAGCCTCCCGCAAGATTTACAGAAGCGTCCCTTATCAAGACTCTTGAGGAAAACGGTATCGGCAGACCAAGTACCTATGCTCCTACTATTACTACTATCACATCCCGTCTGTATGTTGAGCGTGAGGGTAAGACTCTGAAGCCTACGGTTCTGGGCGAGGTTACTACCGAGCTTATGAAGGAGCATTTCCAGAATATAGTTGACGCTGCCTTTACAGCAAAAATGGAAAGCGACCTTGACGAGGTTGAACAGGGACAGCGTGACTGGGTAAGTGCGCTGGAGGAGTTCTACGGTGACTTTGCTAAAACTCTTTCCGAGGCTGAGGAAAAGATGGAGGGCAAGAGAGTCAAGGTTCCGGACGAGGAGACAGACGTTATCTGCGATGTCTGCGGAAAGAATATGGTTATCAAGATCGGCAGATTCGGCAGATTCCTTGCTTGTCCCGGCTTCCCCGAATGCACCAATACAAAGAAGATAGTACAGGAAACTCCCGGCAGCTGTCCTAAGTGTGGAGGAAAGATAATTCTCAAGAAGTCAAAGAGAGGCAGAAGCTTCTACGGCTGCGCTCAGTATCCGGAATGCGACTTTATGACATGGAATGTGCCGCTGGAGGAAAAGTGTCCACAGTGCGGTTCAACGCTGTTCCAGAAGGGCGGCAAGTCCGGACGTAAGATATGTGAGAAGCAGGGCTGCGGATACGACAGACCTATGAATGACGGAGAATAATATGGAAAATAAACAGAGAGTTACTGTTATCGGCGGCGGTCTTGCCGGATGCGAAGCTGCATGGCAGCTGGCAGAGGCAGGACATCCGGTAACTATATATGAGATGAAGCCGCTGAAATACACTCCGGCTCATCATTACAAGGGACTTTCTGAGCTTGTATGCTCAAATTCCCTTAAAGCAGACAGACTTGCTTCTGCTGCTGGACTTCTGAAAGCAGAAATGGAGCGTATGGGTTCGCTTCTCATACCTTGTGCAAGAGAGGTTTCAGTAGCAGCAGGCGGCGCTTTAGCCGTAGACAGAGAAAAATTCTCTGATATGGTAACAGAGAAGATAACCTCACATCCGCTTATAACTGTGTGCACTGAGGAGGTTCATGAGATCCCTGAGTCTCCGGTCATCATCGCAAGCGGTCCTCTTACAGCAGACAGCCTTGCTAAGAGTATTGAGGAAAAGTGCGGCAGCCGTCTCAGCTTTTTTGACGCAGCTGCACCTATTGTCACATATGACAGTCTTGACAAGGATATAGTATTCTACGCTTCACGCTATGACAGAGGAGACGCTGACTATATAAACTGTCCCATGAGCAAGGAGGAATACCTTGCATTCTACGAAGCCCTTACAAATGCAGAGCGTGCGCCGCTGAGTGAATTTGACAAGGAGATATTCCGTGTGTATGAAGGCTGTATGCCTATCGAGGTGCTTGCTTCAAGAGGCGAGGACACGATGCGCTTCGGACCTCTGAAGCCTGTAGGTCTTACAGATCCCAGAACCGGACGCAGACCCTATGCAGTAGTTCAGCTGAGAAGAGAGAACAGCGAGGGCAGCCTTTTCAATCTGGTAGGCTTCCAGACAAATCTGAAGTTCCCTGAGCAGAAGAGAGTATTCTCAATGATACCGGGTCTTGCAAACGCTGATTTCATGCGTTACGGAGTTATGCACCGCAATTCATTCCTTGACAGCCCGAGACTTCTGAACGCTGACTATTCACTGCGTACAGAACCGCTTACCTTCTTTGCAGGACAGATAACAGGCGTTGAGGGTTACATTGAATCTGCGGCAAGCGGAATCCTTGCTGGTACTAACATGGCGAGAAGGCTTGCAGGAAAGACGCCGCTTATTCTGCCGAGAGATACAATGATGGGTGCGCTTTCTGCATATATCAGCGACGAAAGCGTAAAGGACTTTCAGCCTATGGGCTGTAATATGGGTATTCTTCCGGAGCTTCCGGAAAGAATACGTGACAAGAAGCTTAAATATCAGGCGTATGCAGACAGAGCTTTGCAGTCACTTGAAAACTACCTGACATCACAGGAGGGATGATATAAAGATGAATATTATAGTAGACGCATTCGGCGGAGACAATGCGCCGCTGGAGGTTATAAAGGGCAGTGTACAGGCTGTACGTGAGCTTCAGGTGAATATAACTCTTGCAGGCAATGAGAAGCTTATAAAGAAGTGCGCTGAGGAAAACGGTCTTTCACTTGACGGTATAGATATTCTCCATGCAGATGACATTTTTGACATTCACTATGAGCCGGTTTCTCTTATCAAGGAGCATAAGAACAGCTCTATGGCAGTCGGTATGCAGGCACTCAGCGACGGCAATGGCGACGCATTCGTATCAGCAGGCAGCAGCGGTGCACTGGTAGTAGGCTCTACCTTTATAGTAAAGCGTATCAAGGGCATAAAGAGAGTAGCACTTGCACCGGTAATGCCCACAGGAGACAAGCCTTTCCTGCTTCTTGACGGCGGCGCCAATAATGACTGCCGTCCGGAAATGCTCCAGCAGTTTGCGATCATGGGCAGCGCATATATGGAAAAGGTTATGGGCGTCCCGAATCCCAGAGTAAAGCTCCTCAATGTAGGCACAGAGGAAACGAAGGGCAGAGAGCTTGAGCTTGAAGCGTACAAGCTGCTTCAGAATACACCCGTAAACTTCTGCGGAAATATCGAAGCAAGAGAACTGCCGGAGGGTACAGTTGACGTAGTAGTAGCAGACGGCTTTACCGGAAACGTAGCCCTGAAGCTCTACGAGGGCATGGGCAGATTCATGAAGGTTCAGCTGAAGGACAATATATTTGCAGGTGCAGGAAAGCTTGCTGCACTTCTTGTATTGAAGAAGATAAAGGGCATTACCACAAAGCTTGACTACAAGGCAACAGGCGGTGCGCTTATGATGGGTGCGTCAAAGCCAGTTATCAAGGCTCACGGAAGCTCCGACGCAAGAGCGTTCTTCAATGCGATACGTCAGGCTAAAGACTGCGTAAATGGCAATATGGTTGGTGCGATTGCAGATACAGTGTGCAGTATGCAGAAAGGATGATGAACCATGGAACGTACAGTAAATGAAGAACTGAATCGTTTTGAGGAATATATCGGTTATCATTTCAGGGATCAGGAGCTTCTGACAGAAGCTCTGTCCCATTCATCATATGCAAACGAGAAGAAGAAGTGCCGCTGCAGCAACGAGCGTCTGGAATTTCTGGGCGACAGTGTGCTGTCGATCATAGTATCTGAATACCTGTTCACTCACTATGAGGAAATGCCTGAGGGTGAGCTTACTAAGCTGCGAGCTTCACTTGTATGCGAAAAGGCTCTCCATGTTTTTGCAAAGGAGATACACCTTGGCGAATTTCTGCTTCTTGGAAAGGGCGAGGAGAATACAGGCGGCAGAAATCGATCCTCTATTCTGGCAGACGCATTTGAGGCAGTAATTGCTGCCATATATCTGGACGGCGGCATGGAGCCGGCGAAGAAGCACGTGCTGCGCTTTATACCGAAGCACGCAGAAAAAAGCGGCAAGCTTAATTTCAGGGACTACAAGACGGTCCTTCAGGAGATAATCCAGAAGAATCCAGAGGAAAAGGTTGAATACGTTCTTGCCGGCGAAACTGGTCCCGACCATGACAAGGCATTTACAGTGAATGTCTGTCTTAACTCAAATGTCATAGGCACAGGCACAGGCAAGAGCAAGAAGTCAGCTGAACAGATGGCTGCCAAGGAAGCACTTATGCTTATGGGCTATGAAGAAGCACTGTAATTTAGCATTTTTCATTCCTCATATGGGCTGCCCCAATATGTGCAGCTTCTGCGACCAGAGGTCAATAAGCGGCGAGACAAAGCCGCCTGCGCCTGAGGATATTGCTGCTCAGTGTATGGAAAGTCTTGCAGGAGGTATTGACGGCAGAAATTCTGAGATAGCCTTTTTCGGCGGAAGCTTCACGGCAATTCCGGAAGCTCAGATGCTTGCCTACCTTGAAGCGGTGCAGCCGTTTTTAGGTGAGAACGGCTTTTCCGGTGTGCGCATTTCCACAAGACCGGACGCTGTACCGGAGGATATTCTGAATATTCTAAAAAAGTATGGTGTTACTGCAATCGAGCTTGGCGCACAGAGTATGTCGGACAGGGTTCTCACTATGAACCGTCGAGGACACAGCTCTCAGGATGTAAGAGAAGCGTCGGAGCGTATAAAGGCTCACGGCTTTTCGCTGGGACTTCAGATGATGTACGGGCTTTATGGCAGCTTCGCAGAGGACGAGGAATATACTCTGTCTGAATGTATAAGACTGAAACCGGACACCATGCGCATCTATCCTACGGTAGTCCTTGAAGGGACGCACCTCGGTGAGCTTTATAAAAGCGGCAGCTATAGTCTGCCCTCATGGGATGATATGCTCAGCTTCACAGCAAAGGCAGTATGCCGCCTGAGAAAAGAAAATATCAGCCTCATAAGACTCGGACTTCATGCGGAAAGGGATATGGAAAGCCGTATCCTCAGCGGATTCTATCATCCGGCACTGAGAGAGCTTGTGCAGTCAAGACTTTATCTGAATGCAATGAAGAAATGGGCAGAACAAAATAAGGATATTCTGTCGGAAAATGCAGGAAAGGGTACTTATGTTCTTGCAGAGGTAAAAACAGGCAGAGCGGGACTTGCGGCAGGTCACGGAAAAGCCAACAGAAAAGCATTTGATGTAAGAATGAGGATATCAGAGAACCGCAGCTTTTCAGATGGAATAATAAGGCTAAGCCTTTGCATATCCGATGGAACGGGCACAGTAAAATCAATCGGAGAGGAAGTGTACGATGTATTTAAAATCACTTGAACTTCAGGGCTTTAAGTCCTTTCCGGATAAGATAAAGCTTAATTTTGACGCAGGTCTGACGGCGGTAGTAGGTCCGAACGGCAGCGGAAAGAGTAATATCGGCGACGCAGTGAGATGGGTACTGGGCGAGCAGTCCACCAAGACACTGCGAGGCAACAAGATGGAGGATGTTATTTTTTCCGGTACCAAGCAGCGGAAGCCTACAAGCTTTGCGGCAGTTACGCTGAATATAGACAACAGCTCCGGTATTCTCGGCGAGGAATACGGCGAAGAGGTGAGCGTTACACGAAAGCTCTACCGAAGCGGTGAAAGCGAATACCGTATAAACGGCAAAAGTGTACGTCTGCGTGATGTAAACGAGCTGTTTATGGATACAGGCATGGGCAGAGACGGCTACTCTATCATAGGACAGGGACGTATCGCCGAGATAGTCAGCGCAAAAAGCTCCGACCGGCGTGATATTTTCGAGGAGGCTGCCGGAGTTTCCAAATTCCGTTATAAGAAGGAGGACGCTCAGCGGAAGCTTACTCACGCAGAGGAGAACCTTTCAAGACTCCGTGATATAGCCTCAGAGCTGGAGGGCAGAGTCGAGCCGCTGCGTGTGCAATCGGAAAAGGCGAAAAAATTCCTCGTTCTTGCAGAGGAGCAGAAGCAGCTGGAGGTATCACTCTGGGTTCAGCAGTCGGACGCTCTCAGGAAAAAGCTCCAGAGCCTGTCGGACGAGCTTCTGCTTGCACAGGCTGAATATGAGAATATCCAGCGTGACCTTGAAGCGGCAGAGGAACAGGTACAGGACGGCTACAGAACCCTTCAGGAAAGTACACTGAAAATCGAGGAGCTTCGTGAAAAGATAAGAAAAGCTGAGGAGGAGACTGCACAGCTTACGGCAGCACTTGCTGTATGCGAGAATGATGTTCAGCACGCTCTCCAGAGATCCGGCGGACTTGAAGCTCAGGCAAAGGAGCTGTCCGGACAGTCGGAAAGTACAGGGAAATATCTTGCAGAGCTTCAGGCGAGAGAGGAAAAGCTTCACCAGCAGCAGATATCCCTGAGAGTTGAAACAGAACAGGTTCAGAGGGATTTTGAAAAGCTTGAGGGAAAGGCAGCAGGACTTTCAGAGGGCTTTGACGAAACCAGCAGATTGCTTCAGGAGCTTTATGTAAAGCAGGGACAGTACCGTGTTCAGCGTGAGGCACTTGTACGCCAGCAGGAGGAATACAGCGCACAGCTTACAGGCAGCACTATGAGAATGGCTGCTATTGCTCAGGAGTATGAGACTCAGACAGTTGAAACTCAGAAATGGAATGATGTATTATCTGAAACAGAAAACAGACTTTCCGAGCTGAGAAAGTCATCAGAGGAGCATCAGAAGCTCTGCGGCGACGCACTCCGTCAGGCAGACGCACTTCGTGCTGAGAGAAACCAGATAGCATTTTCCATTCGTGAAAAGCAGCAGAGACAGAAGCTGCTTACTGATATGGAGCAGAACATGGAGGGCTTTGCAGGAAGCGTAAAGGCAGTCCTCAGAGCAGATGGCGGCAGACCATCCGGCGTACACGGTACGGTTGCACAGTGTATAGAAGCTGACAGCCGGTGCGGTGTTGCCATTGAAACGGCTCTTGGCGGAGCAATGCAGAATCTCATCGTTGACGATGAGGCTTCCGCTAAAAAATGGATCCGATTCCTTGCCCAGCACCGTGCAGGACGTGCGACCTTCCTGCCCGTTACATCTGTAAAGGGCAGAACACTTCAGGAGCATGGTCTTGAAAACGAGCCGGGCTTTGTGGATTACGCTTGTAAGCTTGTAAGATATGAGCCTGTACATGAAGGTATCGTCCAGTCACTTCTGGGCAGGATAGCTGTAGCTGAGAATCTTGACTATGCGTCGGATATTGCAAAAAAATACGGCTACAGATTCCGTATCGTAACTCTTGATGGTCAGGTCATCAATGCCGGAGGTTCATTCACAGGCGGCTCAGCCCAGAAAAGCGGCGGCATGATCACACGTAAGACTGAAATATCTGCTCTTAAACAGACCATAGATGCTCTCAGGGTGCGTGAGCAGGAGAATGCAGAGAAGCTTGCAAAGGCAGAGGCTGAAACAGCGGAAATGCAGGCAGCTGTTGAGGAACTGCGCAGAAAATGCGCACAGGCTGAGTCTGAATATATGCAGGCAAAGGCTGAATGTGACAAGGAACAGTATCTTTTAAAGCAGATAGACGCAAGGAAGAATGAGCTTATTGCAGAACAGCAGGAGCTTCAGAATAAGAATAAACAGGCAAAGGAAGAATACACAGCTCTTACGGCGGCTCTTGCTGATGCAGATAATGAGATAAGAGACACACAGTCCCGTATTGCAGAGACGCAGGGAATGCGTGATAGTCTCCGTGAGGAGCAGAATACTCTTGCAGAAAAGAGAGCGCAGATGCGTATTCAGACTGCGTCCCTTGAAAAGGATATCGACGCTCTCCAGCGTGAGCTTGACAGTGCGGAGGAGCAGAAGAAGAATGCAAGAGAGCGTGCTGTACAGATAAGAAATGAGCTTGCTGAAACCTATAAGCTTATTGCTGATAAAAAGCAGGAGGCTGAGAATGCAAAGGCAAGACTCAGAGTTCTTGAGGAGATAAAGCAGAACGCTTCTCAGGATATGACTCACTGGAAAACTGTACATGATACTCAGGAAAAGCATATCCGTCAGGTACAGGAGGGCATGAAGGCGACAAATGAAGCCAAGGAGAAATATGCCGGAACTGTAACAAGACTGGAGGAGAGAAGGATCTCCGTGCAGAATGAGTACGACAGCATTATCCACAGGCTTCTGGAGCAGTATGAAATGACACGTACAGAGGCTATGGAAATGGCAAAGCCGCTGGAGGACTTAGCGGCAGCGCAGAGAGAGCTTGCGTCCCTGAAGGGCAGGATACGTGCACTGGGAAGTGTAAATGTTGCAGCTATAGAGGAGTATGAGGAGGTTTCCGAAAGATGGAAGTTTCTTACAGCTCAGATGAAGGACGCTGAAAAGGCAAAGGCTGAGCTTGAAACGCTCATTGAGGAGCTTACCGAGGAGATGCAGAAGATATTCTCCGAGAGCTTTGCGGAAATAAACCGGAACTTCAAGTCCATATTCCGTGACCTCTTTGGCGGCGGCGAGGCTAACCTCACTCTCACCGATCCTGAAAATGTTCTCGAATCGGGAATTGAAATACACGTTGCACCTCCGGGAAAGGTCATCAAGAATCTGATCTCACTTTCCGGCGGCGAGCAGTCCTTTGTAGCGATCGCTATCTACTTTGCGATCCTTCGTCTCAGGCCCTCACCCTTCTGTATTCTGGACGAGATCGACGCAGCCCTTGACGAGGGCAATGTAAGAAGATACGCTCAGTATCTCCACAATTTCACAAAGACCACCCAGTTCATACTTGTAACTCACAGAAGAAGTGCAATGGAGGAGGCAAAGGTACTCTACGGCGTTACCATGCAGGAAAACGGCGTTTCAAGGCTTCTGCGAATGGAGCAGGATGAGTTTGAAGCAGAAACCTCTAATGCAGGAAATACCGGCACATAAGAGATGAAAGGAGTAAGCTATGGCTTTTTTTGGAAAGAAGGATAAAAAGGAAAAGAAAGGCTTTTTCGGCAGAAAACGCCGCGAGGAGCAGGAGGAGCTTCTGGAAAAGGAAGCTCAGGAGGAGCAGAAAGAGGAGCCTGCTGAGGCAGGCGCTCCAGACAATGATGTTGAGTCTGCTATAAGCGAGCGTGAAGCCGCAGTACGTGAGGAAGAGGAGCGTATGCGTTCAGAAGCTGCTGAGGCTGCTGAAAAGGAACGTGCCGAGGCGGTAGCTCTTGCATCACAGGCAGCTCAGCTTGCAGCTCTTTCTCAGGATGAGGAATACGATATTCTTCCAGAGGAAATTGATGAGCAGGACGATTATGACTATGATTATCCGGATGCCGGCGATGATGAGGATGAAACTGAATCTGAAGCTGAGACTGAGGTAACAGAAGAAACTGAGACAGAACCTGAAGCTGAACAGGAAGAAACAGCAGAAGAAGCTGAGGAAGAACTTCAGGAAGAAAAGCCTGTCAAGGAAAAGAAGGGCATCTTTGCAAAGATCAGAGAGGGACTCCGAAAGACCAAGGAATCCATGATGGGCAGGATCCAGAGCGTTCTGGGCAGCTTTACCAAGATCGACGAGGATCTTTTCGACGAGCTTGAGGAGACTATGATAATGGGCGATATGGGCGTTGAAACCTCCGAGACTATCTGCAATGCTCTCCGCAAGCGCATCAAGGAAAGAGGCGTCACAGATCCTAATGAGATCATGGGCATGATTCAGGAGATCATCAGCGAAATGCTGGGTGAGGATCAGGGACTGAAGCTTGATACAAAGCCCTCAGTAATCATGGTCATTGGTGTAAACGGTGCAGGCAAGACCACCACTATCGGTAAGCTGTGCCATCAGCTTAAAGCAGAGGGCAAGAAGGTCATCGTTGCGGCAGCAGATACATTCCGTGCAGCGGCTATTGACCAGCTTGAAGTATGGACAGAGCGTTCAGGCGTAGAGCTTGTAAAGCACGCAGAGGGTTCAGATCCGGGCGCAGTTGTGTATGACGCCATCGAAGCTGCAAAGGCAAGAGGCTGCGATGTACTTATCTGCGATACCGCAGGCAGACTTCACAACAAGAAGAACCTCATGCAGGAGCTTGCTAAGATAAACCGTATCATTTCAACAAGAGCCGAGGGCTGCAGTGTGGAAACGCTTCTCGTTCTGGACGCAACAACCGGACAGAACGCTGTAAATCAGGCGAGACTTTTCAAGGAAACAGCAGATATCAGCGGTATCGTACTTACGAAGCTTGACGGCACAGCAAAGGGCGGCATTATCGTTTCCATCAAGAACGAGCTTGACATTCCCGTGAAGCTTATCGGCGTGGGCGAAAAGATCGACGATCTCCAGCCTTTCCACGCAGAGGACTTTGTAAATGCTCTTTTTGAGCGTGAGGAGCGTGTGTGATGAAGGTTATACTTGCGTCAAATAATAAGAATAAGATCCGTGAAATGGCTCAGATCTTAGAGCCTTTCGGAATGGAAGTAATATCCCAGCGTGAGGCAGGTGCTGATTTTGAGGTGGAAGAGAACGGCACTACCTTCCGTGAAAATGCAGAGCTTAAAGCAGCGGCAGTATTTGAGCGACTGAATGCGCCTGTAATTGCAGATGACAGCGGTCTTATGGTGGACGCTTTAGGCGGCGCACCGGGAGTATATTCCCACAGATATGCCGGAGAAAATGCCATCGACAAGGACAGATGCCGGAAGCTTCTCAGTGAGCTTGCAGGTGTTCCTAAGGAGAAGCGCACCGCAAGATTTGTATGCGAGATATGCTTTATTGACGAAAGCGGAGAGAGACACTTCTTCACAGGCAAGTGCGAGGGTATCATCGGCACAGAGGAAAAGGGCGAAAATGGCTTCGGCTATGATCCCGTATTCTATGCGGACGGCGTATCCCTTGCGGAAATGACAGATGATGAAAAGAACAGTATCAGCCACAGAGGAGAAGCTCTCAGGCTGATGAAGAAATATTTGGAGGAGAGATAATATGCTTACAAGCAAACAGAGAGCAAAGCTGAGAGGCATTGCAAGCACATATGAGACAATTTTTCAGATCGGCAAAAGCGGTATCGGCGATCAGCTGGTACAGCAGGTTCTGGACGCACTGAAGAAGCGTGAGCTTATCAAGATCCACGTTCTGGACAACTGCGAATATGACGCAAAGGAAGCAGCAGCTATCCTTGCAGAGCGTTCTAAGTCTGAGGTAGTACAGGTTATCGGAAATCGTTTTGTACTCTACAAGCGCAATCCTCAGGATCCGGTAATTGACCTGAAGGCATAAATGAAGCGTATCGGCATATACGGCGGAAGCTTCGATCCGGTGCATAAGGGACATCTTCATCTGGCGGAAACGGCAATGGAGAAGCTCAGCCTTGATGAGATAATTTTCATGCCGGCGAATATTTCACCCTTTAAGCGTGATAAGGCAGACGTTACCAGCGGCGGCGACCGTTATGAGATGCTGCGGCTTGCGGTTGAGGACAGGGAAAATATGAGCGTAAGCAGCTACGAGCTTGAAAACAGTGATGTAAGCTATACCGTATGTACACTGCGGTATCTGAAAGAGCTTTATCCGGATTCTCAGCTTGTACTTCTCATGGGAAGCGATATGCTTATGAGCTTTGAGAGATGGTACTGCTGGCAGGAAATAATGGAGTATGCTGAGCTTGGATGTATTTCAAGAAACGAGGGCGACGGCGATATCCTCACAAAACAGGCTGTGAAACTGTCGGAATACGGCAAGGTTCATGTGCTATGGGAGGATGTTCTTCCTATGTCATCTACAGAAATTCGCAGCTCTCTCAAAAAAAATGAAGATTGTTCTTGCTATTTGCAGGAAAAAGTAGTACAATATATAGTAAAGCGTCATTTGTACGGCAGATGATGAAAGGAGGCGGAGCTTATGTATGATGTACAGAATATGCAGGCTTTTCTGAGGGAACGGCTTTCCAAAGAAAGATACGAGCATACTATGAATGTGGCAAAGGAATGCCGGAGACTTGCGAAGATCTACGGCGAGAATCAGGAAAAGGCGTACTTTGCAGGCATGGTTCATGATATATGCAAGGAGGACCCCAGAGAACAGCAGTATGAATGGGCAGTTCTTTCCGGTATGGACTTCTGTGACGAGGAGGCTCAGGCATGGAAGGTCTGGCACGGTGTTGCCGGTGCATATTTCCTCAGAACATATTTCAGCGTTGCTGACGTAGATATCCTGAATGCAGTGCGATATCATACTATTGGAAGAAGCGGAATGTCTCAGCTTGAAAAGATAGTCTATCTTGGAGATATGACCTCTGAGGAGAGAGACTACAGCGGTGTTGAGATAATGCGTGAGACCTGTGACCGGAGCCTTGAAAAGGGAATGCTCTATGCACTCAGGTATTCCATGAAAAAGCAGATAAAACGCTGTGCAGCTATTCCGCACTTCACATTGGAGGCATATAACGAATATACACGTATGTTTCCCGATGACACATATCATATCTGAGTGCTGATTGGGTAAGGTGAAAATACAATGAGAAACAAAAAGCAGGTGCGCCGCAGCAGCTCAGTGCAGTCTCACAGAGGCGGCGAGCAGCGTGAACGCAGACAGGGATATGAAAGGGAAGAGAGATATTACACAGATGATCCGGCGAATGTGCCGAAGGAGAAAAAAGACTGGAAGAGCATTCTTCTGAATGCAGGTCTGAAACTTGTATCAGCAGCAGCAGCTGCTGCGATAATTATAGGACTTGGGGTGAATCTGCCTATCGTTTCATATCGTACTGTAAGCGGCAATGAGGTGACTATAGAACAGATATCGTATATGGATACCCTGAAGCGTGCTCAGCCGGCTATTCTTCAGGAGGGCGAGCTGGAAAAGCCGAAGCCTGATGAGGTGGAGGAGCTTGACCTGAAACAGGAGGTCATTGAAAAGGAAGACGCACATAATGACGGACTGAACCTTAACCAGATAGTCGAGGGTCAGTATACCCTTCTGTTTATGGGCATGGATGAAAGCGGTATGCTCGCAGATGTAAACTGGATATTCCAGTTTGATCTGTTTGCCGGCACGATGAATGTTCTCCAGATACCGAGAGACAGCTTTATGCCGGATTATGCAAACCCTTCAACAGGCAAGTTCAACAGCGTATACGGTTCAGGACAGGAGCAGGGAGTTACACAGCTCCAGCGTGCAGTAAACTGCATCGAGGAAAGCTTCTGCGTTGTGATCGACTGTTATGTGAAGCTTGACTGTGAGGATATAAAGCATATCGTAGATTCAGTGGGCGGTATTCCTATCACACTTCCTGAGGAGATCATGTACGAGGCTGACAAGGTGCTTCCTGCCGGTGAGCAGGTTCTTACCGGTCAGCAGTCTGAATGGTTCATCCGCTTCAGACGAGAGTATGACGAGGGCGATATAGGCAGAGTCAAGGCTCAGAGAATCTTCCTTGCAGCAGCTATGGAAAAGCTTCTTACTATGGGCGAAGCAGGACTTATGGACGCCATGGAGGAGATCTACGAGAATGAATGGCTGGCAACAGACCTTTCTCTTGCCGAGATGAGTATGCTTGCGGACTTTGCGTCAAAGCGTCTGACCCTTGACAGCGTGAATATCTTCATGGTGCCCGGCGAGGGTGCAATGTGGTACGGTCAGTCGGTGTATTCAATTCACAAGAATGAGACCATTGATATAATCAACGGATATTTCCGACCCTATCAGAATGAGATATATCCCGAGGAAAGCACTATAACAGAGCTTGTTCCTGCGGGACAGTATAAGGATAACACATACGACGGCAACAAGGAGAACCTTGAGGATATAAGCGATGGTGATACTGATGCCGGACGTCAGAATATATATAGCTAAGGAGTGATAATATATGGCAGAAAACAAGATTCTTGAAACAATAGTAAAGGCTCTGGACAGTAAGCGTGCTGAGGATATTCAGGTTATCGGTGTAGGTGAGCTTACTATTCTGGGCGACTATTTTGTAATCGCAAACGGTACAAGTACAACGCACACACGTACTCTTGCAGACGAGGTTGACTACAAGCTGTCTGAAATGGGTATCGAGCCTATCCGCAGAGAGGGCAGAGGCAACGGTTCAAGCTGGATAGTACTTGACTACGGCGACGTTATCGTTCACGTTTTCTACAAGGAAGCAAGAGACTTCTATAAGCTGGAGCGTATGTGGGCGGACGGCGAGCATATTGAAATTTCACAGTGGCTGAAGCAGGACTGAGGAGGTAGTATATAATGGCTGAAACCGGAAGAAAAATGGCGTTTGCAATAGGCATTTATCTTATAGCAAAAAATGTGCTTAACCTGATTCTGGGATTTTCAGTGGGAAATGTTATAACGCTTCTGGCAGCAGGGGTAATATTTATGCTGCTTTACAAGCGTGTTCCATTTACGAATTATATAATTGCAGCATATCTGGGCATTTTATTTATCGCCCACTTCTGGACGAATATCACAAATCTGGGCAGCGGCTGGATATACTGGCTGTATCTCGGAGAGGGTCTCCTTGATCTGGGTGCAGGTGCGCTTCTTGCATTTGGTAAGGATATAAAAGCGTATTATAAGCAATAAAAAGGTTCTGTTTCAAAAGCAGATAAAATCAAATTTATGTGCGAAGCACACCGACTAAGGCTCCTCTTAGTAAGGGGAGCTGTCAGCGATGCTGACTGAGGGGATTGAAAAACTGCATATGACAGAGAGCCAAAATCTAAAATAAAAGGATGAAGAAACATGAGCAAGTATGATTACACCGCCATTGAGAAAAAATGGCAGAAGTACTGGGAGGACAACAACTCCTTCCGTGCAGGAACAGACTACAGCAAGCCTAAGTTCTATGCGCTTGTTGAGTTCCCGTATCCGTCAGGACAGGGTCTCCATATCGGACATCCCCGTCCCTATACCGCTATGGATATCGTATCCAGAAAGCGTCGTCTTGAAGGCTATAACGTACTGTTCCCAATGGGCTGGGACGCATTCGGTCTGCCTACTGAGAACTTTGCCATCAAGAACAAGATCCATCCGGCAATCGTTACAAAGAATAACGTAGCACGTTTCAAGGGTCAGCTTCAGTCTCTGGGTCTGTCCTTTGACTGGGAGAGAGAAGTAAACACAACTGACCCCGATTACTTCCACTGGACTCAGTGGATATTCCTCCAGATGTTCAAGAAGGGTCTTGCATACAAGAAGGAAATGGCTGTAAACTGGTGTACTTCATGTAAGGTCGTACTTGCGAATGAGGAAGTTGTAGGCGGCGTTTGTGAACGCTGCGGCGGCGAGGTAGTACGTAAGGTCAAGTCCCAGTGGATGCTGAAGATCACAGAGTACGCACAGAGACTTCTGGATGATCTGGATGATGTGAACTACATCGAAAGAGTTAAGACAACACAGCGCAACTGGATCGGACGTTCTACCGGTGCTGAGGTCGACTTCGCAACAACTGAGGGTGATACTCTCAAGGTCTACACAACAAGACCTGATACACTTTTCGGCGCAACATACATGGTAATGTCTCCGGAGCATCCGCTTATTGAAAAGTGGAGCGGCAGTCTCAGGAATATGGACGAGATCCGTGCATATCAGGAAAAAGCTGCAAGAAAGTCTGACTTCGAGAGAACAGAAATGGCTAAGGAAAAGACAGGCGTTCGCCTTGACGGCGTATGCGGCATCAATCCTGTAAACGGCAAGGAGATCCCGATCTTCCTGTCTGACTACGTTCTCATGAGCTATGGTACAGGCGCAATCATGGCTGTACCTGCACACGATACAAGAGACTACGATTTCGCAAAGGTATTTGACCTGCCGATCATCGAAGTTGTAAAGGGCGGAGATGTTACAAAGGAAGCCTTCTCCGACTGCGAAACAGGCATTATGACAAACAGCGACTTCCTCGACGGTCTGACTGTAGAGGAGGCAAAGGTAAAGATCAAGGAATGGCTGGAGGCAAACGGAAAGGGCGTAAGCAAGGTAAACTTCAAACTTCGTGACTGGGTATTCTCACGTCAGAGATACTGGGGCGAGCCTATCCCGATCGTACATTGCGAGAAGTGCGGCTATGTTGCTCTGCCGGAAAGCGAGCTGCCGCTGACTCTGCCGGATGTTGACAGCTATATGCCTACCGACAACGGCGAAAGCCCGCTGTCCACACTGGAAAGCTTCATCAATACAACCTGTCCTCAGTGCGGCGGTGCTGCTAAACGTGAGACAGACACAATGCCTCAGTGGGCTGGTTCTTCATGGTACTATCTCCGTTACTGTGACCCGAATAACAAGAACGAGCTTGCTTCCAAGGAAGCTCTCGACTACTGGATGCCTGTTGACTGGTACAATGGCGGCATGGAGCATACAACACTCCATCTGCTGTACTCACGTTTCTGGCATAAGTTCCTCTTCGATCTGGGCAAGGTAAGCACAACAGAGCCTTATATGCGCCGTACATCCCATGGCATGATCTTGGGCGAGGACGGTCAGAAGATGTCCAAGTCCAGAGGAAATGTTATCAACCCTGATGATGTAGTAGCAAACTATGGTGCAGATACACTCCGTCTCTATGAGATGTTCGTAGGCGACTTTGAAAAGACTGCTCCGTGGAGCACATCCAGCATCAAGGGCTGCAAGAGATTCCTTGACAGAGTATGGGCGCTTCAGGATGTTCTTGTTGACGGCGATGAATACCGTGACGAGATAAAGTCCAAGATGCACAAGACTATCAAGAAGGTTTCTGAGGATATCGAGAACCTGAAGTTCAATACAGCTATCGCAGCAATGATGGAGCTGCTCAATGATATAGCAGCAACAGGCAGCGTAAACCGTGCAGAGCTGAGAACACTCATCATGCTGCTGAATCCTTTCGCACCACACATCACCGAGGAAATGTACGAAGCACACTGCGGCGGCATCCTGAGTGAACAGGCGTGGCCCACATATGACGAGGCTCTCTGTGTTGATGCGACAGTTGAGATCGTAGCTCAGATAAACGGAAAAGTCAAGTGCAAGATGAACATTCCTGTTGGCGCAGAAAAGGATGCTGTACTTGAAATGGCTGAGAATGAGCCTAAGATTCAGGAAGCTCTTGAAGGAAAAACCGTTCTGAAAAAGATATATGTACCAAACAAGCTGGTTAATTTTGTAGCAAAATGACAAAAATAGCATATGCTGAAAAAACAGCTTGACAATAATAAGAAAACGTGGTACAATATAATATAACTTAATGCAGGCTATATGAGAAACAGAGAATTATCCCGGTATGTCAGCAATGACAGAACGGTGGTATAGGTCGGGAAGAGGCTCTGCTTCTGACTGATCAGCCTCTGCCGTGGCGGCAAAGGGAGGGAAATTTAAGTGGCAGAAGTTCGTGTTGGCAAAAATGAATCTCTGGATACAGCGCTGAAGCGTTTCAAGAGATCTTGTGCTAAGGACGGCGTGATTGCTGAAGTTCGAAAGAGAGAACATTACGAAAAGCCTTCAGTAAAGCGTAAGAAGAAGTCTGAGGCTGCTCGTAAGCGCAAGTATTAATAACAATCTGCGATACAGCATGGCGGACGCACTGAAGAGTGCGTCCGCTTTTTTATCATACAACAATGAAAGGAGAACTGCGCAATGCTAAGAATAAATATCGCACTCAGAACCGTATGCGACTTGTCGCCGGCACTGCTCAGGAAGCACGGTATAAAGGGACTGCTCCTTGATCTTGACAATACCCTTACTACACATGATAATCCAAGACCTGCGGACGGTGTTCCGGAGTGGATAGAAACAATGAAGCAGAATGGTATAAAGCTTTGCATCGTTTCGAATAACCATCCGCCGAGAGTCAAGCCATTTGCGGATATGCTGGGACTTGATTTTGTGTGCGAGGGCAAAAAGCCCCTTGCCAAGGGCTTTCGTGAGGCTAAGAAGAAAATGGGACTTCCGTGGAAGGAGCTTTCGGTAGTAGGCGACCAGATATTTACCGATGTGCTCGGTGCGAATCTGAAGGGACTGAAATGCGTTTTTGTATTTCCTATAGAGCATGAGACCACACGCTTTTTCCGGTTCAAGAGAAGGATGGAAATACCGTTCCTGCCTCAGATACTTACAGAACCTGTAGACGAATGAAAGGATGATATACATGAAAAAAGTACTTGTAATACACGGACCAAATCTCAACCTGCTGGGTGAAAGAGAACCGGGCGTATATGGCTGCACGACCTTTGCACAGCTCAATGAAATGATCATGGATAAGGCAGAGAAGCTGGGGATGGAGTGCGAGATATTCCAGTCAAACCACGAGGGCGCAATTATCGACCGTCTCCATGCTGCAAGAAAAAATTTTGACGGAGTGGTTATAAATGCAGGTGCTTACACACACTACAGCTATGCCATTCACGATGCTATCCACGATATACGCATACCGGTAATTGAGGTGCATATCAGCAATATACACGCTCGTGAAGGCTTCCGTTCAAAGTCTGTAATCAGCCCTGTATGCGCAGGAACTATCGCAGGCTTCGGTATCAACAGCTATTTTCTTGGACTTCAGGCTCTGGCTGATATGTAAGGTGTGCTATGAATAAACGCATTGAAAAACTGATGGAGCTTCTGCCGCAGGAGCTTGACTGCGCTCTGATAACATCTGATATAAACAGAAGATATTTCACCGGAATGCTGTCCTCTGCCGGTACTCTTGTGTGTTTCAGGGATGAGGCGTATCTGATAATTGATTTCAGGTATATAGAAAAGGCAAGGAAAACGGCAAAGGGCTGCGTTGTTCTTCAGCAGGATAATATCTACAGTCAGATAACGGAGCTTCTTGTGAAGCACGGTGCAAAAACCATCGCTGTGGAATCTATGGAGCTGAGTCTTTTCAGATTCGCTCAGCTCAGGGAAAAGCTCGAAGATCATGCAGAGCTTGACAGCTCCAATGCTCTCAGCAAGGCGGTGTATGCCTGCCGCATGGTGAAAGAGCCGGAGGAAACTGAAAAGATACTTCAGGCGCAGAAAATTGCTGAGGAAGCCTTTCAGCATATTCTCGGCTTCATAAGAGAGGGCGTATCCGAACGTGATATCCAGCTTGAGCTTGACTTCAGAATGCTTCGTCTGGGTGCAGAGGAACTGTCTTTCCCGACGATCGCTCTTACTGGCGCAGCAACGTCCATGCCTCATGGCGTTCCGTCTGCGGAAAGATACGTGCAGAAAGGCGATTTCGTCCTCATGGATTACGGCGCAGTTGTTGACGGATATCACAGCGATATGACCCGTACAGTTGCAGTAGGACAGCATACTGATGAAATGGCGGGTGTTTACAGTACTGTTCTTGAAGCTCAGGAAAAGGCTATCCGTGCAGTCCGTGCAGGCATAACCGGACAGCAGCTGGACGCAATAGCAAGAACTCACATTGCTGAAGCAGGCTTCGGCGAATGCTTTGGCCATTCCCTTGGTCACGGCGTAGGCATGGAGATACATGAATACCCAAATGCTGCACCGTCAAGCAGCACAGTTCTCCGCAGCGGCAATGTGATAACTATAGAACCGGGTATATATCTTCCGGAAAAATTTGGCGTAAGAATAGAAGATTTTGTGCTTGTAACGGAAAACGGCTGCAAAAATCTAACGTCTGCACCTAAGAATATGATTATTTTATAGCGCAGATGAAATTTTTCTGCAATAGGTATTGCCAAAACGATTTTTATGTAGTATAATAAGTATATATTATGTGTTTTCGTGAGCCGGATGCGGCTTGTCGGAAAACTATGCAATAAACGGAGGTTTAATTTTATGATTTCAGCAGGCGATTTCAGAAATGGCGTAACATTCGAAATGGATGGCAACGTTGTACAGGTTATCGAATTTCAGCACGTAAACTCGGGTAAGGGCGCAGCTTTTGTGCCCACAAAGTATAAGAATGTTATCACAGGCGCAGTAGTTGAGCGTTCTTTCAATCCTACAGATAAGTATCCGACAGCTTTCATTGAAAGAAAGGATATGCAGTATCTGTACAACGAAGAGGATCTGTACTACTTCATGGATATGGAAAGCTATGAGCAGATCCCGATCGACAAGTCCAAGCTCGGTCCTTCCTTCGCATTCGTAAAGGAAAACACAGAAGTTAAGGTTCTGTCCTACAAGGGCAACGTATTCGGCGTTGAGCCGCCTTTCTTCGTAGAGCTTGAGGTTACTGAGACAGATCCTGGCTTCAAGGGCGACACAGCTACTAATGCTACAAAGCCTGCTACTCTGGAAACAGGCGCAGAGATCAAGGTTCCGCTGTTCATCGATCAGGGTGACGTTATCCGTATCGACACAAGAACAGGCGAATACATGGAACGTGCATAAGAATAAAACCTATAACCGAGAGGTAACTGATATGAAACTTAGTGAACAGATGTCCTATCTGAAGGGTCTTGTAGATGGTATGGAAATCGACCTTACCACAAAGGAAGGCAAGGTTCTGGGTCAGCTTATGGAGGTTCTTCAGGCTGCGGTTCTCTACATTGACGATCTTCAGGATCAGGTGGACGAGCTGACAGAGCTTTGTGAGGATCTTGATGAGGATCTGGGCGATGTTGAGGAATTTCTTTTGGATGAGGACGAAGAGATCGAATTCGATGATGACGATGACGACGACGATTATGACGAAGATGACGACTTCGATTTCGACGATGAAGAAGATCTTTACGAGACAGTATGTCCCACCTGCGAGAACACTATCGTACTGGCTGACTCCATTCTGGATGAAGGCTCTATGAAGTGCCCCTGCTGCGGTGAACTGCTTGAATTCGATTTTGACGATATTTCTATCGACGACTTCGAGGACAACGAGGATGCTGAATAAGACTAAGGCTTGTTTTAAACAGGTTGCAGAAAATAAGCTGACACTTTGTCGGCTTATTTTTTTGCATGATAAAAGCTTGATAAAATAAATCAAAAGAACTTGTAATTCTGCGGAATATGTGATATAATAAAGTCAATTTCGCAGTTCAATGCAAAAAAATACAGAGAGGTGAATACTGTGTTTCCGATAGTAGAGAAAACAGTTCTCAATCAGGACGTTGTAAAGATCAAGATCTCAGCGCCGCTGATTGCAAAAAAGGCTCTTCCCGGTCAGTTTATCATTTTCAGAGTAGACGAATACGGCGAAAGAGTTCCGCTGACTATTGCAGATTACGACCGTGAGGGCGGCACAATTACCCTTATATTCCAGCTGGTAGGCAATTCAACCCGCAAGCTGGCACAGCTTGAAGAAGGCGACTCCATTCTTGACCTGGTAGGACCTCTGGGTGTTGCTACAGAGATTCCGGAGGGCGTGAAGTCCGTATGCGTTATCGGCGGCGGCGTAGGCTGCGCTATCGCATATCCTCAGGCAAAGGCACTCTTCAATCAGGGCTATGACGTTGATGTTATCGCAGGCTTCAGAAATAAGGATATCGTTATCCTTGAGGATGAATTCAAGGCTGCAAGCACAAATCTGTATGTTTGTACAGACGACGGCAGCTACGGCACAAAGGGCTTCGTAACAAATATGCTTCAGGAGCAGATCGACTCCGGCAAGAAGTACGATATGGTTATTGCGATCGGTCCGATCCCGATGATGAAGTTCGTATGCAAGGTAACTGAGCCTTACGGCATAAAGACTATCGTTTCCCTCAATCCTGTTATGGTTGACGGCACAGGTATGTGCGGCGGCTGTCGTGTAACAGTGGGCGGAAAGGTCAAGTACGCTTGCGTAGACGGCCCTGACTTTGACGGACATCAGGTAGATTTCGACGAGCTTATGCTGAGAAACGGCACATACCGTGAACAGGAGCATGAGTGCCGTATGATGAAGCAGGCTGATGAGCTTCAGCAGGCAGAAAAGTAAGAGGAAAGGAAGAGAACACAATGGCAAATATGGCTATGGCAAAGGTTCCGATGCCGGAACGTGACCCCAAGGAACGTGCCAAGTGCTTCGAGGAAGTGTCTACAGGCTATACAGCTGCAATGGCACAGGAGGAAGCTTCAAGATGTCTCGGCTGCAAGGCAATGCCCTGCGTAAAGGGATGTCCCGTAGGCGTTCAGATTCCGGATTTCATCCAGCAGATCGCAGCAGGAAATTTCGAGGAAGCATATAAAACTATCACTGCAACAAACAGTCTTCCGGCAGTATGCGGACGAGTATGTCCTCAGGAAAGCCAGTGCGAGGGCAAGTGCGTGAGAGGCGTAAAGGGCGAGCCGGTAGGTATCGGCAGACTTGAAAGATTCGCTGCTGACTATATGCGTTCACAGGAGAAGAAGGCTGCTCCTGCAATTGAAAAGAACGGTCACAAGGTTGCTGTTATCGGCGGCGGCCCTGCTGGTCTTACATGTGCAGGCGACCTTGCAAAGCTTGGCTACGAGGTTACAATCTTTGAAGCGTTCCAGGTAGCCGGCGGCGTACTTATGTATGGTATTCCTGAATTCCGTCTTCCGAAGCAGATCGTTCAGGAGGAAATAAACAACCTGAAGGATATGGGTGTTGAGATCAAGACCAACATGGTTATCGGCAAGATCCAGTCCATTGACGAGCTTATGGAGGAAGGCTTCGAAGCTGTATTCGTAGGCTCCGGTGCCGGTCTTCCCAGATTCATGGGCATTCCCGGCGAAGGTCTTGTAGGCGTTTGCTCCGCAAATGAGTATCTGACAAGAATCAACCTGATGAAGGGCTACCGTCCTGAATACGATACTCCGGTAATCAAGTCAAAGGCTGTAGCAGTAGTAGGCGGCGGCAACGTTGCTATGGACGCTGCAAGAAGCGCACTGAGAATGGGTGCAGAGCACGTATATATCGTGTACAGACGTTCCGAGGCAGAAATGCCGGCACGTGTTGAAGAAGTTCACCACGCTAAGGAAGAAGGCGTTGAGTTCCTGAATCTCAATAATCCCGTTGAACTCATCGGCGACGAAAAGGGCAGAGTATGCGGCATGAAGTGCATCCGCATGGAGCTTGGCGAGCCGGACGAAAGCGGCAGACGCAGACCTGTTGAGGTAGAGGGCAGCGAGTATATTCTTGATGTTGATACTGTTATCATGTCTATCGGTACATCTCCGAATCCGCTTATCCGTTCCACAACCGAGGGTCTTGAAGCTAACCGCTGGGGCTGTCTCGTAGTAAATGAAGATACTATGGCTACAACCAAGGACGGCGTTTACGCAGGCGGCGACGCTGTAACAGGCGCAGCGACTGTAATTCTTGCGATGGGCGCAGGCAAAAAGGCTGCTGCATCCATTGATGAATATATCAGAAGCAAATAAACTCAGTCTGCGGAAAACGCAGCGAATGAAAGGAATTATAAAAATGAAGAAGCTTTTTGCAAAAATCGGTTTCACAGCTTCCATGACAGCACTTGCTGCAAGTGCAATGGCTGTTACAGCTTCTGCTGAAGGCGGCGCAGCTGCAAATGCGGCAGGCGGCGGCAGCATGATGACATCACTGCTGATAATGGTTGCACTCTTTGCAGTAATGTACTTCATCCTTATCCGTCCTCAGAAGAAGAAGGAAAAGGAACAGAAGGCTATGCAGAACGACCTGCGCATCGGTGATGAGGTCGTAACTATCGGCGGTATCGTTGGTCTGGTCGTAAAGACAACTGAGGATACAGTTGTTATCGAATGCGGCGGCGACAGAAGCAGGATCCGTATGAAGAAGTGGGCTATTCAGGAGAATGTAACTGTACGTGAGGACGCAGAGCGTGCACGTGCGGCTGCAGCTGCTGAGCTTCAGAAGAAGAAGGAAGAAAAGAAGAAGGGCAAGAAGTCCGATTCTGAAGCTGCTGAAGATAAGGGAATGCTGAAGGACTAACATGAATATGCTGTATTGCAGCAGGTTCAGACCTGTGCAGTATGGGCTGAAAATGAGAGCAGTTCAGATCGGCTGCTCTCATTTGTTTTTTGACAATGGAGGTGTTTCATGCAAATTTTGCGGAATGTGACAGGAATTAAAATCGGCGCTTTTCTTACAGCAATAGTTCTGATGATGGGATTTATTTTCCCGGCAGCTTCTTCACCCATAAAGGCAGATGCGTTCAGCGATTCTGACTATGTGGATGAATACGGAGATTTTCTCTATGCAATAGGCAAAAGCGAGTCCGGCAACAGCTACTCAGCTACAAACGGTCAGTATCTTGGCTATTGGCAGATGGGAAAAGCCGCACTGCAGGAGGCAGGCTTTATGGACTCCTCTGGCAGCTGGACAGAGCTTGCTGCATCCTTTGGGGTAACGGATCAGGCGAGCTTCCTTGAATCAGAAGCAGGTCAGGATTACGCTGTTCTGGCGTATCATAAGAGGATCTACTACTATGCCCGCAATATGGGGATAGATGACTACATCGGTACGGATGTAGGCGGTGTTACAATGACCTTTGCAGGCATGATCGTAAGCGCTCATGCCTTAGGCGTGGGAGGCCTTAAAAAGCTTATCGTAAACGGCACAAGCGGAAGCACCGGCAATGATGCTGTAGCACTCAGATATATGGAGAATTACGGTGTATATGAGATCGAAGCTACGATTCTCGGAGAGCTTCCGGATGTATCCGTAACTTCTACAACAACAACTTCCGGAACTGCCACGACGACCACAACCTCTTCAGTGACTACTACAGTGACAACCACTACAGCTTCTGAAACCACTGCATCAACTACTGAAACTACGATAGCTTCCACCACCACCACTACTACTACCACTACTGAAACCACAACTGTTACTACTACAACTACAACAGGAACAACAGAGCTGAGACCTCCGTCATATATCGACGTTAAGCCCGAAGCGGATGTTGTTATGCAGGGTGACATCATAAGAGTAAATATAAGCAGCGATAACGCTGAGCTTTATTGCATAAAGGTTACTTCGTCCAGCAACGCTTCAACTGAATATTTCATTGTTGGCTCAATGCTTGGTTTTACAGCCGAAGAGGTCGGAATATATCAAATCGACGTTACCGCTGTCAACAGTGCCGGTGAGTCACAGGCGGAGCCGGTCTATGTATCCGTTCAGACAAGGCCTGTTGTAACTGAGGACGATATCGGCGATGCCAATGAAGACGGAAACGTAGACATTACTGACGCTTCATTGGTTCTTCAGTATTATGCCTGTGCGGCAGTAGGTGCACCTATGGAGATAACCGGTGTGTTCAATATCTATTTTGCTGACGCAGACGACAACGGTACGATCGACCTGAATGACGCAGCTATGATACTGAATTACTATGCACGTAAGGCAGCCAGCCTGGATGTAAGCTGGAGCGAGCTGAGAGGTGAAGGGGAGTAATAATCCTTTTTCTGCGGACATAGAATGTCACAGCAGCATTTATATGCGGAGGTGACATTATGCGTAACAGATGCAAGGCATTCTGCTGCCGGCTTCAGGATTCACGCTTCTGCTGTGCAGTTGGTGCAATAGCAGCAGGACTTCTGACGATAATTCTGTTTCTCTCAGGCTTTTCTGTGCTTGTGGCAAACCTTGATGCCACGGAGGAAATGATCTCCTGTATGGCGGCTATCGCACTGTGTGCCGGAAGCTTTACTGCCGGATTCAAGGCGGCAAGGTCCAGACGCAGGCACGGCATACTGACAGGGCTTGTATGCGGTATTGTGATTTATTTCGTGGTATTCTTCTTCGGACTCGTGCTGATGAGAAGCTTTTCCGGAGCAGGTACATTCCTTAAGCTGATACTTGTTCTGCTGTGCAGCTGTATCGGTGGGGTGTGCGGCGTCAATACAAAGGTACGTAAACCTTATAAATAGGCGTAATGCACCAATGAGATGAATCACAGTTGTGCAATATGTAAAAATTCTGTATTTTGAGGCGAAGGCTATTGAAATATGGAGCTGTTTGTGATAAAATAGAATAAATAATTATTTATATAGGAGGAACTCCGTAATGAAGCACATCAAGACTATCAATAAGGCTAATCTGAAGGCAACTGCTGCTAAGGGCGGCTGCGGCAAGTGTCAGGCATCCTGCCAGTCTGCTTGCAAGACATCCTGTACTGTTGCTAACCAGAAGTGCGAGAGATAATCAAAAAGTATTGATCTGAAAACATCCGCATACCTTTCGGTGTGCGGATTTATCAGTACATAAGAAAGGGGCAGGCTTGTCCCTTTTCCTGTTGATATTCAAGAGAAAGGGATAGATAAAATGATTCACAAGTATAAGCTTTGCGGATATAATGTTGTACTTGACGTAAACAGCGGCGGCGTTCATATTGTAGACGATCTCACATATGATATGCTTACTGATATTGAGCCTCCTCTCAGTGAGGTCTGTCCTGAGGATGTTATCGAAAAGCTGTCACGTTTCTATAAAAGAGAGGATATTATTTCCTGTTATGAGGAAATAGCAGAGGCTCATAAGGCTGGCATCCTCTTTTCTGAAGATGATTATGAGCAGTATGCGGAGGTAGCTGTTGCTTCTCCTGTAAAGGCTATGTGCCTTAATATTGCTCATGACTGTAACCTCAGATGCGAATACTGCTTCGCTTCTACCGGAGATTTCGGCGAGGGCAGAAAGCTCATGACTCTGGAGACCGGTAAGAAGGCTATTGATTTCCTGCTTACACACTCTGCAAACAGAGAAAATCTGGAGCTTGACTTCTTCGGCGGCGAGCCTCTTATGAATATAGGCGTTGTAAAGCAGATCGTTGAATATGCAAGAAGCAAGGAGGCGGAATATGGCAAGAAGTTCCGCTTTACCATCACGACTAACGGTATGCTGCTGAACGATGAGATCACTGATTTCATCAATAAGGAAATGTCTAACGTGGTTTTGTCCATCGACGGCAGAAAGGATGTCAACGATCGTATGCGCAAGCGTGTTGACGGAAGCGGCTGCTATGACAGAATTATACCCAAGTACCGTGACCTTGTTGAAAAGCGTGGCGACGGCGAGTACTATGTAAGAGGTACATACACTAAGTATAATCTTGATTTTGCGGACGATGTGTTCAGTCTGCTGGAGGAAGGCTTTGACCAGATATCAGTAGAACCTGTTGTAACTGATCCAAAGGAGCCCTATGCTCTTACAGAGAAGGATCTTCCTGTTATTTTCAAGGAATATGAGCGTCTTATGCAGAAGATCCTTGATTACGAAAAGACTGGAAAGAAGTTCAACTTCTTCCACTTCATGCTGGATCTCGATCAGGGTCCCTGCGCTATCAAGCGTCTGAGAGGCTGCGGCTGCGGCAATGACTACGTGGCTATTACTCCTGACGGTGATATCTATCCCTGCCACCAGTTCGTAGGCGAGGAAAAGTATAAGATGGGCAATATCGACGAGGGAACCTTCGATTATGAGATGAAGAAGGACTTTGCTAAGATGCACATTTACACAAAGCCTGACTGCCGTGAGTGCTGGGCTAAGTTCTACTGCAGCGGCGGCTGTAATGCAAATAACTATCAGTATGCCGGCGATACACGAAAGGCTCATCGTCTGTCCTGTGAGATAGAGAAGAAGCGTCTGGAATGCGCTATCGTACTCAAGGCTATCCGTATGGGTGCAAGTGCCGATCCGGATGAGGAATAAACAATATGTAAGACTGGAGCTTCGGCTTCAGTCTTATTTTATGTGTATTTTAATGATTTAATATGGAAAAGTGCAAAAAGCAGTTGCAATTTAAAATTGATTATGGTATAATAGAAAAGCTGGGTAAAGCTGAGCCCGGCGGAGGTATTCTATGAAAAAAATTACCATAATTACCGGACATTATGGCACCGGTAAAACAAACTATGCTGTGAATATGGCACTGAGTCTTGCCGCAAAAGGCGAGAAGGTAACTATCGTTGACTTCGATATAGTAAATCCCTATTTCCGTACAGCTGACTTCAAGGAGCTTTTTGAGGAAAAGGGTGTGACACTTGCGGCGTCAATGTATGCCAATACAAGTCTTGACATTCCGGCAATTTCCTTTGACCTTGAACGTATGGCTTATGAGGACGGATATCTTATCATCGACGTAGGCGGCGATGATGCAGGAGCAATAGGACTTGGCAGATACGCCGAGGCGCTTCAGCAGTACAAGGATGACCTTGATATGCTGTATGTCATCAACTGCTACCGCTACCTTACGGAAGCACCGGAGGAAACTCTGAAGCTTATGTATGAGATCGAACAGGTTTCCTGCATGAAGCATACGGGCATCGTCAACAACTCAAATCTCGGCAAGGAAACAACTGCTGAAACAGTGGAGAACTCCATTGAATACGCAAAGCGTGTTGCCGAAACAGCAGGTCTGCCTCTATTGGGAACAGCCTGCAGAAGAGATATTGATGCAGATGTGCCGGACAGAATACCTGTTGATGTATTTGTAAAACCGGTATGGGAGCAGGACTGACCCTGCTGCCGTCCTTATAGCTGACAGGGAGGAGGTAATATACATGGAAAAGATGCAGGTTCGTTTTGAACGCTGTAAGGGCTGCGGACTTTGCGTTTCCGCCTGTCCTAAGAAGCTGGTAGTTATCCAGAAGGAGAAGCGTAACGAAAAGGGTTATTTTACCGCTGTATGCTCCGATCAGGACGCTTGTATTTCTTGCATGATGTGTGCAATGATGTGTCCTGACTGTGCAATTAAAATCGAGAAGTAAGAAAGAAGGGAATTAAAGTGGAAAGAAGTCTTATGAAGGGCAATGAAGCTCTCGCTGAAGCTGCTATCCGCTGCGGATGCAAGTGTTTCTTTGGTTATCCTATCACACCTCAGACTGAGCTTTCAGCCTACATGGCAAAGCGTATGGAAAAGGCTGGCGGCGTATTTTTACAGGCAGAATCTGAAGTAGCCGCTATCAACATGGTTCTGGGCGCAGCGTCAACAGGCGTTCGTGCTATGACATCCTCATCATCACCGGGCGTATCCCTGAAGGCTGAGGGTATATCCTATATGGCAGGTTCTGACCTGCCGGCAGTTATCATCAATGTACAGAGAGGCGGCCCTGGTCTTGGTTCTATCCAGCCGGCACAGTCCGACTACTTCCAGGCAACAAAGGCAGTAGGTCACGGCGACTTCCATGTAATGGTATACGCACCGTGTTCTGTACAGGAAATGGTTGACGCTGTAACACTGGCGTTCGACAAGGCTGATGAATACCGTGTACCGGTAATGATCCTTGCAGATGGTCTGCTTGGTCAGATGATGGAACCGGTTACATTCCCTGAGCCTAAGACAGAGCTGCCGGACAAGTCCAGCTGGGCTGCATGCGGACACAAGAATGAGCGTACACATAATATCGTAAACTCACTGTTCCTCGACGCACCTCTCCTTGAAGCAAAGGTAAAGGAGCGTTTTGAGCGTTACAAGCTTATCGAGGAGAACGAAACAGACGCAGAGCTGTATATGTGCGATGACGCAGAGCTGGTAGTAACTGCTTACGGCGCAGCTGCACGAGTTGCAAAGTCTGCTGTTACTAAGGCAAGAGCAGAGGGCATCAAGGTTGGTCTGTTCCGTCCCAAGACTCTGTGGCCGTTCCCGGTAAAGGAACTGAACGAGGCTGCTAAGAATGCCAAGAAGATCCTTGATGTTGAAATGTCAATGGGTCAGATGATCTATGACGTAAAGCTGGCAGTAGAGTGCCGTATTCCGGTTGAATTTTTCGGAAGAACAGGCGGCGTTATCCCGACACCGGCTGAGGTCTATGATGAAATCAAGAAGCTTACAGGAGGTGCGCAGTAATGGCAGTAGTATTTGATCGTCCGCAGTCACTGGTGGACGTTCCTACACATTTTTGTCCCGGCTGCGGACACGGTATCGTACACAGACTGGTGTGCGAGGTACTTGACGAAATGAACCTTACAGGCGACGCTATCGGTGTTGCACCGGTTGGATGTTCTGTAATGTCCTATAACTATTTCGGATGCGATATGATCCAGGCTCCTCACGGACGTGCTCCGGCTGTTGCAACTGGCGCAAAGCGTGTAAATCCGGACAAGATCGTATTTACATATCAGGGCGACGGCGACCTTGCAGCTATCGGTACAGCTGAAACTGTACACGTTGGCACAAGAGGCGAGAATATCGTTATCATCTTTATCAACAACACCACCTACGGCATGACAGGCGGTCAGATGGCACCTACAACTCTGCCGGGACAGATCACACAGACAACACCTTTCGGCAGAAACACTGAAACAGCAGGTCATCCGATCCGTATCTGTGAAATGATGGCAACTCTCAGCGGCGTAGCACTTGCACAGCGTGTAGCTATCGACAGCGTTCCTCACATCCGTGAAACAAAGAAGGCTATCCGCAAGGCGTTTGAGAATCAGGTTGCAAAGCGCGGACTGTCCATCGTAGAGGTTCTTTCAACATGTCCGACAAACTGGGGACTTTCTCCGGATAAGGCAATGAACTTTGTAAGAGAGCAGATGATCCCTTACTATCCGCTTGGCGTATATAAGGATAAGGCAGCAGAAGAGGAGGCAGCGAAGTAATTATGACAACAGAAATTATTTTAGCAGGCTTCGGCGGACAGGGCATTCTGTTCACCGGCAAGATCCTTGCATACTGCGGTCTTATGGCAGGCAAGGAGCTTTCATGGCTTCCGTCTTATGGTCCTGAAATGAGAGGCGGTACAGCTAACTGTTCCGTATGTATTTCTGATGATCCTATCGGTTCTCCGCTGGTAACAACTCCCGATATCCTCATTGCAATGAACGGCCCGTCCTATAACAAGTTCATCGACGCTGTAAAGCCGGGCGGACTTGTACTGGTTGACAACTCTGTTGTTGATGAGGTTTGCAAGAGAGATGATGTTACATTCGTGGCAATGCCTGCAACTGACATTGCGTCAGACAGCGGCATGAACGGCAGCGCAAACATGATCCTCATGGGAAGAATGCTTGCTGAGACTGGTCTTTTCGATATGGATACAGTACAGAAGGCTATGGAGAAGTGCATCCCTCCGAAGCGTGCTAACCTTATCGAGGTAAACATGAAGGCTGTGTCTATGGGTGCAGACTCAAAGGCGTAAGCCTGGATTTTAATTGATACTGAACCGTCCTGTGTGAGTGCAGGGCGGTTTTGTTTTAGATGTTTTTGATGTTTGGAAATGGTTGGTTGTCTAAATTGCACAAATCATTCTTCAAAATTATGTGAAATACGCACATTGATAATTGACATAATGTGTTGTATAATAATGGCAACTGATGGTAATTAGTCTGGTAATGTTATTTATTTTAGCTTTTGAAAGGAGCGATTGTTATGAGGAAAGTAAAAGTTTAGTGGCTGCGGTTGTTGCTTTGTGCATTTGTATTGCAATGGTGCCATACAATTCGGTTTCTGTTGATGCGGATGTGATTTATGGCGATGTTAATGGTGATGGCAAAGTATCAATGCTTGATTTGACATCAATGAACAGATATCTTAGTGGAATGATCGATTTTACAGATTATACTGCTTTAGATGTAAATTGTAACTATTTCATTGATTATATTGATCGTGACCTTATACTGGCTTATCTGGTAGCTAAAATCGATTCATTGCCATATGAGATACCGGCAGAGGAGGAATAATTATGCTGAGTGTAAGATTTACTAAAGTGATAGGTTTTGTTGTGTCGATGGTAATGATTTTATCATGTTTGTCTTTTGGCTGTTCTGAGAATGTTCAGGCGATGAACACGAGCTTAGAGTATGTCCGTTATGATTATAACGCCAAGACAACGTCTACTTATACGTTGGACAGCGTACCGTATACAGATAACTCGAGGATATTGGTGCCTGAAAATCGTAATGAAGACTTAGGTAATACTGCAGTTGTGCGCTTGGTTATGAATGATGCATATATTGGTACAGGTTTTATTGTTGGTAAAAATGTGATTGCAACTGATGCTCATTGTATTAGTAATCAAGCGGCAGGAACTTTTATTGAAAAAATTGATGTTATTGTATGTAAAGATAAGGTGAGTGAGGTGATTGCGACGTATGAACCCGATTCTATTCATGTTCCGGCAAATTACTTTAACTATGCGGAGGAGTATAAGCATAGCTGTTATGATTATGGTTTGATATATATAGGTGATGCATCTTTTGATGCAAATGACGATGAAAAGCTTCTGAAACATGGTGTTTTCAATTTAGGCGTGCCTATGGATAAATTTTTGGCGGATCGAAACACTGTATATGCAAGCGGTTTTCCTGGTCAAACTCATGGAGATAAAGATAATATTGAAGCAAAACGATATGTAAGCGAAGGAAATATTCAGTTTTTCACAAAGGATATCAATAAGTTTTCTTCATCGTTTGCGCTTCGATTTGCAGCTACAAGTGTTGTC